>CATXYA010000009.1 GCA_958403605.1 uncultured Oscillospiraceae bacterium | reverse complement strand
AGCACGTCCTGCGCGCCCCCATCGCTGCGCACCACCTTTTGGCCGCGGCTCACCTTTTCAATGGCGCTGATCTGGTCGCGGATCTGGGCGGCGCGCTCAAATTCCAGCCGCTCGGCGGCCTCGTCCATGCGCTGGCGCAGCAATTTAAGGATGTCCTGCTGGCCGTAGCGGATGAGATGCAGCGCGCTGTCCACGGCCTCGCGGTACTGCGCCTCGGTAACTTTGCCCGAGCATACGGCCATGCATTTGCCGATGTGGGCGTTGAGGCAGGGCCCCCCCTTGCCCACATCCTCGGGGACGCGCTTGCTGCACCGCGGCAGGCGGAACACGTCCTGCGCCGTCTCCACCATCTCGCGCACCGCGAAGCTGGAGGTGAAGGGACCGATGTAATCGGCCCTGTCGTCGTCCTTCTGCAGCACCGCCGAGATGCGCGGCCAGCCATCCCGTGTGATCTTCACATAGCTGTAGCCCTTGTCGTCCTTCAGCAGGATGTTGTATTTCGGCTTGTGCTGCTTGATCTGGCTGCACTCCAGCACCAGCGCCTCAAATTCGCTCTGCGTCACGATGACGTCGAACTCAAAGGCGTTCTGGATCATCTTCGTCACCTTGGCGTCGTGGGGCACCCCCTCGCGGAAGTACTGCGACACGCGGGTGCGCAGCCGCTTGGCCTTGCCGATGTAGATGATCTCGCCCTTTTTGTCGCGGATGATATACACGCCGGGCAGCAGCGGCAGCAGCGTGGCCTTTTTCCACAATTCATATTTCGTCACGGCACGGCCCCCTCTCTGCGGTTAGTTTGTCCCGCCGAACAATAAAAGTGCGCCGTCGGTATAGACGGCGCACTTCCCTGACACTGGTTTTCGCTTATTCGTTGAACCCGGACTTCACCAATTTGATCAAGCCCTCGACGGCAGTTTCCTCGTCGGGACCGTCGGCAATGATGCGGATCGTGGTGCCGCCCACGATGCCCAAGGAAAGAACGCCCAGCAAGCTTTTGGCATTGACACGGCGCTCCTCTTTCTCTACCCAGATGGAAGATTTGAACTCATTCGCCTTCTGAATGAAGAAGGTGGCGGGACGGGCGTGCAGGCCAACCTGATTTTCGACCGTAACTTCTTTCACAAACATACCAAACGCTCCTAAAGTCATAATATGTGTTCGCCTTTGTTCCTATTTTATACCAAAAGAACGGGCGCCGTCAAACTTTTTTACATGATTTGCTAAATTTCTGTAACAATGCCACAAACCGGGGGACCACAGGGGGTCCATTTGTGCATTTCTCCCAGTTAGTTTTCAACATTATCGGCGGATTATACAGAATTTTGGACAGACATTTATTGACTTTCGCCATTGACTTTTTTGAGATGAGCTTCGTACAGATCCGGGCGCCGCTCTTTGGTGCGCGCCAGAGCCTGCTCTTTGCGCCAGGCCGCGATGTTGGCATGGTGGCCGGAGAGCAGCACCTCCGGCACCTTGCAGCCGTGCCAGACCTCGGGCCGGGTGTACTGGGGGTATTCCAGCAGGCCGGACCAATAGCTCTCGTCCTCGTAGCCCTCCGGGCAGGCCAGCACGCCCGGGCACAGGCGGAACACGCTGTCCGCCACCACCAGCGCGCCCAGCTCGCCGCCGGTGAGCACGTAGTCTCCGATGGAGATCTCCTCGTCCGCCAGCGCGCTGATGACGCGCTCGTCCACGCCCTCATAATGGCCGCACACCAGCAGCAGGCTGTCCTTCTGCGCCAGCTCCTTACACTTTTCCTCCTTGAGCGTCGCGCCGCCCGCCGTCAAAAACACCACATGCGGGCGGCCGTGGCCCGCCTCCTCGATCTGGCGGATGGCCTCCACGCAGCAGTCGTAAATGGGCTGGGCCTGCATCACCATGCCCTGCCCGCCCCCATAGGGGTAATCGTCCACCTGGCGCTGCTTGGACAGCGTGTAATCCCGGATCTGGTGGCACTGGAATTCGATGAGCCCCTTGGCCGCGGCGCGGCCGATGATGCTCTCGGAGAGCACGCGCTCGCACATCTCGGGGAACAGCGTGGCAATATCAATCCGCATCGCCGTTTTCCACCTCACTTGTGAACATGCCCGGGATGGGCCGCACCGTCACGGTGCCCGCCTCCGGGTCCAGCGCCAGCAAAAATTCCGGCACCGCGGGAAAGAGGAAGGTCTCCCCGGCCTCGTTTTTCACCGTGTACACGTCGCTGGCCGCGGGATGGTCCACCGCGGCCACAGTGCCGTACACGGCGCCGCTGTCGCCGTCCACCACGCGGCAGCCCAGGATGTCCTGCACAAAGTAGCGGCCCTGGGGCAGCTTTGCGTCGCGGCGGTCAAAATAGGCCACCCTGCGCACATAGGCGCGCGCGTCGTCCAGCGTGTCCACGCCCGCCAGCTTCACAATGCACATGCCCTTGTGGGCGCGCACCTCCTCCAGCCGCAGGGGCCGGCCGCCATCCGCGCTCAAAAACAGCCGCGGCAGCCCGGCGATGAATTCCGGCCCGTCCGTCCAGGGGTACAGCTTCAGCTCGCCCCGCACCCCATGGGTGGTGACGAATTCTCCGGCTTCCAAGTATTGCTTCATAAGATCCTCCGCTCAAACGATGGTGACGCCCAGCAGCCGCGCCAGCTCACAGGCCTGCAGCGCTGAGACCTTGGCGCCCTTCAGCTCCGGCCCGGCCACGGCCAGGCCCTCGATGTCGCAGGTGGAAAGGTCCTGCCCCGCCAGGGGCGTGCGCAGGAAATCCGCCCGGCGCAGCGCACACCCGGCAAAGCGGTAAGGCCCCCGGCCGCGCACGTCGGCAAACCAGGCGTCGTCCAGCCGGCAGCCGTCAAAGGCCACATTTTTCAGCACTGCCTCGGAAAAGACAACGCCGCCGCCCGCGCAGTTTTCAAACCGCACGTCCTCCAGCGAGGCGCCGCCGAAATTGGTGCCCGCCAGCTTGCAGCCGCGAAAGACGCAGCGGCGCAGCGTGCCCTCCAAAAAGCGGGCGCCCGCAAGATCGCAGCTTTCAAACACGCAGTCCCGCACGTCGCTTTTCTGCAGCGCCGCCCCGGTGAAACGGCAGTGGGCAAAGCGGCTGGCGAACAGCTCCGCCTTTTCCAGCTGCGCCCCCGCCGCGCTGCCGCCGTGAAAGGCGAACGCCTCCAGCGGCGCCTCGTCCGCGCCCGCCATGGACAGCGCCTCCTCCAGTGCGATCCCCTCTTCCAGCTGCACCGGCAGCTGCGGTGCCGTCACCTTCACGGCCCGACCTCCTTTCGCGGCAAACGAACGCCGAGGGCCCAAGGGCTCTCGGCGTTTTTTCAGTGGCCGGCGCGGTGCAGCGCACGTGGGGACGGGCAAATGTCTTGCTGAACACCAGCCCCACCGCACTGAAAACGATGGCCGTCACCGAGACCGCGGCGCCCACAGCCCCCAAAATGAGGCCGACCAGCCCAAAACCATTGCCTTTGCGCATCGTAAAACGCTCCTTTGCTCGGAAATTGATAACCCCAGTATACACGAATTCAGAAAAAAGCACAAGAAAAACGTGTTTAGGACGCCGCTTCCCCGTCCAGGGCCTGCGCCTGCGCCAAAAAGTCCTGCTGGCGGCCGAAGAGGTACCGCTGCGTCTCACCGACCTGGGGCACCAGCAGATACCCGCCGCCCTCCAGCGCCACCCGGCCCGATTCATCGGCCCGGCTCTGTGCTTCCGCCTCCTGCTCGGGCGGCATCAGGGCGGCATGCATCGTCAGCTCCTCGCCCTCCTGCGGGCGGCAGATAAGGCCGGGGCAGTAATAGGACATCGCCAGCTGTTCGCCGCCCTCGGCCAGCGTCAGGCGGCACCAGGGGCGCGCCGCCTCCTCATAGACGGTCACCGCCGGGCCGCCGCCCGCCTGCGAAAACACCAGGCAGTAGGTGTTTTCCCCGTCCCACAGCACCGTGTCCACCACGGCCTGCTGCGGCCCGGAGCCGAACACGGAGGCGGTGGCGATCTGCCAGCCGCGCTCCCCCTTGCTGAACGTGGTCACCGGGTAGGCAAAGCCGTAGGCCTTGGTCCAGGCCACATCGTCGGCCAGCCGCCAGCCGGTGCGGCTGTCCTCGGCGCCCAGCACCGTGAACAGATCCGCCGTCTGGTCCGCCGACAGGGCTTCCCAGTCCTGGGGCAGCGCCGGCTGCGGCGGCGTCTCCGGCTCCGGCAGCACGGCGCTGGCGGAGGAAGAAGACGCCGAAGGCGCCAAGGAGGACGGACCGCTTGCCGCGGGCGCCGAAGAGGACGCGGACACGGCGGTCCTGCCGCAGGCGGTCAGCAGCACGGCGGCCAAAAGCACAGTCAGGATGCGTTTCATGGGCAGTTGCTCCTCTCTTTCCGGGAAGGGCCGCCGGGGCGCGTCACGCGCGGTCAGCGGCAGTATTTTTCGATGTAGGCATCCAGGCATTTCTGGATGATGGCGCGGGCCTCCTCCGGCCCCTGCTCCTCGTCCACCACCGTCTCCTTGCCCTCCAGGTTTTTGTACACGCTGAAGAAGTGCCGCATCTCGGAGAAGATGTGCCCCGGCAGCTCGGAGATATTCTTATAACCGTTGTAGACGGGGTCGTTGAAGGGGATGGCGATGATCTTTTCATCCAGCTTGCCCTGGTCGCGCATGGTGATGACGCCGATGGGATAGCAGCGCACCAGCGCCAGGGGCATGATGGTCTCGCTGGACAGCACCAGCACGTCCAGCGGGTCGCCGTCGTCGGCATAGGTGCGGGGAATGAGGCCGTAATTGGCCGGGTAATGGGTGGAGGTGTACAGGATGCGGTCCAAAATGATGTGGCCCGTCTCCTTGTCCAGCTCATACTTTTTCTTGGAGCCCTTCTCGATCTCGATCACCGCAATGAAGTCGTCGGGGCTGATGCGCGCGGGGCTCATGTCATGCCAAATATTTGCCATCTTTCTTCTCTCCTATTCACTTTGTCTCATCCGGGCACAGGGGTTCCGGGGCAAACACCCCGTCCCGCAGCGCCCATATTTCCTGAAATCCCACATCCGCCAGCAGCGCCCGGGCTTCGGCAAAGCCGTAGGCCAGCGCCGCCGTCTCGTGGGCGTCGGCATTGACGGCCACGCCGCCGCCTTTTTCCAAAATGCGCGCCAGCACGAAGCGCGCGGGATAGGGCCGCTCCCGGTAGCCGCGGAACATGCCGCCCGTGTTCACCTCCACGATGCTGCCGGTCTCCAGGCACACGTCCAGCGCCTCCAGGGCCAGGGCCCGGTACCAGGGCGCGTCCTCGTCGAAAAAGGCGTTGTCCCGGTTGTTTTTCGTCACCAGGTCGAAGTGGCCCGTCACCGCCGGGCGGCTGCACAGCGCGTGCTGCGCCACGTTGGCGTAATAGGCCTTTACCAGGGCGGGCGCGCCGCCCAGCTCTTCCATCCCCATGCGCAGCGCCTCCGGCTTCCAGTCCATGGGCCACAGCTGGCCCGTGTCGGGGCCGCGCACATAGTGGACCGAGCCGAGGATGTAATCGTACCGGGACGGGTCCGCCACCGGGGTGTAGCAGTCCTGCTCCACGCCCACGGCAATGGCCAGGCGGCCGCGGTATTCGGCCTGCAGCGCGCGCAGCGCCGTCAAATATGCCGCCTCGTCCAGATGGGCGCACAGCGGGTCGCAGTGGGTGGAAAAGCCCAGGTCGGAAAATCCCGCCGCCAAAGCCGCGTCCGCCATCTGGCGCGCAGTGGCCTTGCCGTCACAGAATTCCGTGTGGTTGTGGCAGGAGGAAAGGCCCCTCACAGCGCCCCGCGCTCCGTTTGGGCGTACAGGTCCACCAGATTGTGCAGGATGGCGACGCTTTTCTCCATGCTCTCCACGGTCACGCACTCGTAGGGGCCGTGGGCGTTGTAGCCGCCCGTGCCCAGGTTGGGGCACGGCAGGCCCATGAAGGACAGGTTGGCCCCGTCGGTGCCGCCGCGGATGGGCTCGGTGACCGGCGTCACGCCCGCCAGCTCGCAGGCCTTGCGCGCGTTCTCGATGAGGTGCATGCAGGGCTTGATCTGCTCGGCCATGTTGTAGTAGCTGTCGCGCAGCACCAGGCGCACCTGGGCCGTGGGATACTTCGCCTGCAGCGTGCCGGCAATTTGTGTCAGCAGCTGCTTGCGTTCTTCAAAGCGCTGCCGGTCATGGTCGCGCACGATATAGCCCACGCGGGCGTAGGCGCAGTCGCCCATGATGCCGTCCAGGTGGAAAAAGCCCTCGTACCCTGCGGTCGTGGCGGGCGTCTCGTCCGCGGGCAGCATGGCGTTGAGCTCGCAGGCCAGCAGCAGCGCGTTCACCATCACGCCCTTGGCGCTGCCGGGATGCACCGAGACGCCGGTGATGGAGAATTCCGCCGAGGCGGCGTTGAAGTTTTCGTACTCGATGCCGCCCACCTCGCCCCCGTCCACGGTATAGGCAAAATCGGCGCCGAAGCGCTGCACGTCGAAGTGCGCGGTGCCGCGGCCCACCTCTTCATCCGGCGTAAAGGCGATGCACAGCTTGCCGTGGGGCTTGCCGCTTTGCAGCAGCTGCTCGCACAGCGTCATGATCTCGGCCACACCGGCCTTGTCGTCCGCGCCCAGCAGCGTGGAGCCGTCGGCGGTGATGAGCGTGCGCCCCTTGAGCGCGGCCAGGGCCGGAAACTCGGCCACGCGGATGACGCGGCCCTCCTTGGGCAGCGCCACGTCGCCGCCGTCGTAGTTTTTGTGCACAATGGGCGTCACGTGCTCGCCGGAAAAGGCCGTGGCCGTGTCCATATGGGCCACAAAGCCCAGCGCGGGCGCGTTTTCACAGCCCTGCGTGGCGGGCAGGCAGGCGTAGACATAACCCGTCTCGGTGAGCTCCACATCGGCGGCGCCCAGCGCCAGCAGCTCGTCCCGCAGCTGGCGGGCCAGGTCCAGCTCCCGCGCGGCGGTGGGGGCGGACGTGCTGTTTTCATCGGACATGGTGTGCACTTTTACGTAGGAAAGAAAGCGTTCGGTGACATTCATGAAAGGGACTCCTTCGCAGTTTGATTTGTCTCTATCCTACCCGCATCCCGGCGCGCCGTCAAGAGAAGGAGGGCGAATTTTACCGGGAAAAGGGTTTTCTTGGGTGCCATTCTATGGTATACTGTCTAAAGTTATTGCTATATACAAATACTATGCAAAAATTAGGGAGGCCTTTTATGGGACCCAGTATTTTTAAAGACAAAGCGCTGCTCATCACCGGCGGCACCGGCTCGTTCGGCAACACGGTGCTCAAACATTTCCTCACCAGCGACATCGGGGAGATCCGCATCTTTTCCCGGGATGAGAAAAAGCAGGACGATATGCGCCACGAATATCAGCTGCGCTGCCCCGAGCTGGCGGGCAAATTGAAATTCTACATCGGCGACGTGCGCGAGCCCGCCAGCGTGAAGGGCGCCGTGCGCGGCGTGGACTTTATCTTCCACGCGGCGGCCCTCAAGCAGGTGCCGTCCTGTGAGTTCTTCCCCATGGAGGCCGTGCGCACCAACATCGTGGGCACGGACAACGTGCTGACGGCGGCCATTGACGCCGGGGTGAAAAAGGTGGTGTGCCTGTCCACGGACAAGGCCGCCTACCCCATCAACGCCATGGGCATCTCCAAGGCGATGATGGAAAAGGTCATCGGCGCCAACGCGCGCTCCGTGCAGGCGGACCAGACCACCATCTGCTGCACGCGCTACGGCAACGTGATGGCCAGCCGCGGCAGCGTCATCCCCCTGTTCATCGAGCAGATCAAGGCGGGCAAGCCCATCACCATCACCGACCCGGAGATGACCCGCTTTCTCATGAGCCTGGACGAGGCCGTGGACCTGGTGGTCTTCGCCTTCCAGCACGCCAACCCCGGGGACCTGTTTGTGCAGAAGGCCCCCGCCTCCACCATCGGCGACTTGGCCAAGGCGGTGCAGCGGCTGTTCGGCGACACGGGCACGCACATCATCGGCACGCGCCACGGCGAAAAGCTGTACGAGACGCTGCTGACGAAGGAGGAGCGCATCCGCAGCGAGGACATGGGCGGCTACTACCGCGTGAGCGCCGACGGGCGCGACCTCAACTATGACAAATACTTCGTGCAGGGCCAGGTGGAGACGCAGGCGGATGAAAGCTATACCAGCCACAACACCCGCCGCCTGACGGTGGACGAGATCGTGGACAAGCTGCGCACCCTGGACTATGTGAAGGAGGAGCTGGAGAGCCATGCCGAATAAAGACCTGCCCATCCTCATCACCGGCGCGGGCGGCTTTGTGGGCAAGAACCTGACGGTCACCCTGCGCGCCCAGGGCTATACCGACCTGATGCTCTTCGACGTGGACACCCCCAAGGAAAAGCTGGCCCAGTACACCGCCCGCGCGGGCTTTGTGTTCCATCTGGCGGGCGTCAACCGCCCCAAGGACCCCAGCGAGTTTTACGCGGGCAACCGCGGCTTCACCGAAGAGGTGCTGCATCTGCTGCGCCAGGCGGGCAGCAAGGCCCCGGTGCTGGTCACCAGCTCCATCCAGGCCGAGCTGGACAACGACTACGGCAGATCGAAGCGCGAGGCCGAGCAGCTGGTGTTCGACCACGAGGCGGCCACGGGCGCGCCCGCGCTGGTGTTCCGTCTGCCGGGCGTGTTCGGCAAATGGTGCCGCCCCGGCTACAACAGCGTTGTGGCCACCTTTTGCCACAACGTCGCCCACGGCCTGCCCATCGAGGTGCGGGACCCGGCGTACCAGTTCCCTTTGGTGTACATCGACGACGTGGTGGACAGCTTTGTGGCCGCCTTGGAGGGCCGCGCCCCGCGGGACTGCTCCATTCCCGGCTTTTGCCACCTGATGTGTGACACCTACGAGGTGACGCTGGGCCGCCTCGCCCAGCTCATCGAGAGCTTCCGCGACAGCCGCGGCACGCTGGCGGTACCCGACATGGGCGACGCCTTCACCAAAAAGCTGTACGCCACTTACCTCTCCTACCTGCCGCAGGACGAATTCAGCTATCCCCTGGACATGCACTGCGACGCCCGGGGCAGCTTTACGGAATTCCTGCGCAGCCCTGAGCGCGGGCAGGTGAGCGTCAACATCGCAAAGCCCGGCATCGTCAAGGGCAACCACTGGCACCATACCAAGAACGAGAAATTCCTGGTGGTGCGGGGCAAGGCCGTCATCCGCTTCCGCAAGG
This sequence comes from uncultured Oscillospiraceae bacterium, assembly GCA_958403605.1. Classification (GTDB taxonomy): domain Bacteria; phylum Bacillota; class Clostridia; order Oscillospirales; family Ruminococcaceae; genus Ruthenibacterium. The sequence continues at coordinate 4,178 of CATXYA010000009.1, read as the reverse complement.
TCGGCACCCCGGAGGTGGTGGAATACCACGTCTCTGGCGGCAAGCTGGAAGTGGTGGACATCCCCACGGGCTGCACCCACAACATTGAAAACGAGGGCGCGGAGGACCTGGTGACGGTCATGTGGGCCAACGAGCCCTTCGACCCCGCGCATCCCGATACTTTTTACGAGGAAGTGTAAATTTCATGGCACAAAAGCTGAAGCTGATGACCATCGTCGGCACCCGGCCCGAGATCATCCGCCTGTCCCAGGTCATCAAAAAATGCGACGTCTATTTCGAGCAGCTGCTGGTGCACACGGGCCAGAATTATGATTATACACTGAACCAGATCTTCTTTGAGGACCTGGGCCTGCGCGCGCCGGATTTTTATTTGGAGGCCGTGGGCAGGGACCTGGGCGAGACCATCGGCAACATCATCGCCAAAAGCTACGCTTTGATGGTGGAGCAGAAGCCCGACGCACTACTGATCCTGGGCGACACCAACAGCTGCCTGTCCGCCATCAGCGCCAAGCGGCTGCACATCCCCATCTTCCACATGGAGGCGGGCAACCGCTGCTTCGACGAGTGCCTGCCCGAGGAGACCAACCGCCGCATCGTGGACCATATCGCCGACGTGAACCTGTGCTATTCCGAGCACGCCCGGCGCTATTTGAACGCCGAGGGCACCGCCAAGGAGCGCACCTACGTGACGGGCAGCCCCATGGCGGAGGTGCTGCGCGCCAATCTGCCGCAGATCGAGGCCAGCGACGTGCTGGCCCGCCTGGGGCTGGAGGCCGGCAAGTATCTGCTGCTGTCCGCCCACCGGGAGGAAAACATCGACACCGAAAAGAATTTCACCGATCTCTTCACCTCCATCAACCATCTGGCTGAAGCCTACGACATGCCCATCCTCTACTCCTGCCATCCGCGCAGCAAAAAGTTTTTGGAGCAGCGCGGTTTTGTGCTGGACGGGCGCGTGCGCCTGCACGAGCCCCTGGGCTTCCACGATTACAACCACCTGCAGATGAACGCCTTCTGCGTGGTCAGCGATTCCGGCACCCTGCCCGAGGAATCCAGCTTCTTCACCGGCATCGGCCATCCCTTCCCCGCCGTGTGCATCCGCACCTCCACCGAACGGCCGGAGGCTCTGGACAAGGGCTGCTTCATCCTGGCGGGCATCAGCCAGGGCGGCGTGGAACAGGCCGTGGAGACCGCCGTCGCCATGAACCAGAACGGCGACGACGGCATCCCTGTGCCCACCTATACCGAGGACGTGTCCACAAAGGTCGTCAAGCTGATCCAAAGCTATGTGGGCGTCGTCAACAAAATGGTGTGGCGCAAATATTGAGTGTCGTGCGAGCTTTCCACGGCGGTGAGGTGAAACCGTGAAACAAGAAAAAAAGCGGCTGTTGGTGGTCGCCCAGCATTATTGGCCTGAAAACTTCCGCAGCACCGACCTGTGCAAGGGCTTTGTGGAGGACGGCTGGGACGTGGACGTTTTGTGCGGCCTGCCCAACTATCCCCAGGGCGAATGGTTCGACGGCTACGGCTATTTTGGTCCCCGGCGCCAAACGCATGAGGGCGTGGAGGTGTTCCGCGCCGGGGAGGTGCGCCGCAAGGGCAACACCTCCCTGCGCATCTTCCTCAATTTCGTCTCCTTCCCCGTGGCGGCCCTGTTCAGCCTGCCCCGGCTGCACGGGCGCAAATACGACGCGGTGCTCAGCTATGAGACGGCTCCCGTGTTCATGCTGCTGCCCGCCATCGTCTATGCAAAGCTCCACCGCGTGCCCCTGACGTGCTATGTGCTGGACCTGTGGCCGGACAACCTGTATTCGGCCTTCCCGGTCAACAACGGCTTTCTGCGCAAATGCCTGCAGGTAGTCTCCTACTGGCACTACCGCCGGTGCGACCGCCTCATCGGCATGTCGGACGCGCTGTGCGAAACGCTGCACACCATCGCCCCCCGGGCCGAGGTGGCCATGATCCCCCAGTACTGCGAGGATTTTTACGCCGACCAGACCCATGACCCCGCGCTGGACGCCCGCTTTGCCGGGCGCTTCAACGTGCTGTTCGCGGGCAACATCAGCCCGGTGCAGGGGCTGGAGCTGCTGGTGGACTGCGCATCGCGGCTGAAAGCCGAGGGCCGCCGCGAGATCCACTTCGTGCTGGTGGGCGACGGCATGAGCCGCGCCGACATCGAGCAGCAGGTGGCCGAGGCCGGTGTACAGGATTGGTTCACCTTTGAGGGGCAGCACCCGGCCACGGACATCCCCAGATATCAGGCCATGGCGGACGCGCTGTACTGCTCGCTGGCCAAAAGCGCCAACCTGGGGCTGACGGTGCCCGCCAAGCTGACAAGCTACCTCGCCGCCGGGCGGCCCTGCCTGGTGGCGGTGGACGGCGAGGCCGCCCGCGTCGTGCAGCAGGCCGATTGCGGCCTCACCTGCGGCGCAGGGGACGCCGACGCCCTCTATGACAACCTGTGCCGCCTGGCGGCCATGGACGGCGAGGCCCGCGCGGCCATGGGGCGGCGCGCCCGCGCCTGTTATGAGCAGAACTTCCGGCGCGACAAGCTGCTGCGCCAGCTGGAAAAATTCGTGGTGGAAGGCGGAGCCGTGGAATGAAAGTACTCGTCATCATCCCCTGCTACAACGAGGAGAAAAACCTCGTCCATGTCGTGGAGGAGCTGCAGCGCCAGGCGCCCGAGGCCGATTACCTCATCGTCAACGACTGCTCCACCGACCGCAGCGCCGCCATCTGCGCGGAAAACGGCTATTCCTACCTCTCCCTGCCCGTCAACCTGGGCATCGGCGGCGGCGTGCAGAGCGGCTACCTTTACGCGCGGGACCACGGCTATGACATCACCGTGCAGATGGATGGCGACGGCCAGCACGACCCCGCCTATCTGGCCGACGTCATTGCCCCCGTGGCCCGCGGTGAGCTGGACATGTGCATCGGCAGCCGCTTCATCAAAAAAGAGGGCTTCCAGACCAGCTTCATGCGGCGGGCGGGCATCCGCCTGCTCAGCGGCATGCTGCGGCTGCTGTGCGGCGTGCGCGTGCTGGACACCACCAGCGGTTTTCGCGCCTGCGGTAAAGAGCTGACGGCCTATTTTGCCGATTCCTACGCCCAGGATTACCCCGAGCCCGAGGCTATCATTACGGCGGTGCTGGGCGGCTTTTCCGTAGGGGAAGTGCCCGTCGTCATGCGCCAGCGCCTGGGCGGCACCTCGTCCATCAACGCGCTGCAGTCCGCCTATTACATGCTGAAGGTCAGCGTGTCGCTGGTGGTCTTCCGCATGACCAACCGCCGCAGAAAGGAGCAAGCGCGATGAACGTCCCCAGTATCGATCCCATCCTGCGCCTGGACCTGCTGATCGCAGTCCTCGCTTATCTGGGCGTCATTTTCTGGCTGCTGAAAAAAAAGCGCCTCACCGTGCGCTATTCCCTCATCTGGCTCATCTCCGGCTTCGTCTTTCTCATCTTCGCCGTGTTCCCCTATGTGGTGCTGGTGCTGCGGGACATCTTCAAAATGGAGATGCCCGTCAACGTGGTCTTCATGCTGGTGCTGGCCTTTGTGCTGCTGCTGCTGCTCAGCATCTCCAGCATCGTATCCGGCCAGTCGGAGAAGATCAAGCGCCTGACGCAGAGCCAGGCCCTGCTGGAGCAGCGCGTGCGCGAGCTGGAAGAGCAGCTGCGCGCCAAAAACGACCGACCGTGAGGAGAGAGCTTGTATGACGAACCTGCTGTCGCTGGCCTTTGTGCTGTTTTTGGGCTGCGCGTGCTTGGTGTACTTTATCCTGCCCCGCGCCTGCCGCAGCGCCTGGCTGCTGTGCTGCAGCTACCTGTTCTATTGCTACGACCCGGCCAGCGCCGGGTTCGTTGTGCTTTTGCTGGCGCTGACCGGCATCACTTACCTCACGGGCCTGGCCTTGGGCAAGGCCCGGGCGCGCTGGCTGCGGCGCACGCTGCTGGCGCTGTGCCTTTCTGGGTGCGCCGGCTGCTTTTTGTGGTTCAAATACGCCAAGCTGCTCACTGGGGCTGCGTCCGCGCTCTGCGGTGCCCTGGGCCTTTCGCTGAAGGTGAACGTGGTCAGCATCGCCGCGCCGCTGGGCATCAGCTATTTCGCGTTCATGGCCATGGGTTACCTTATCGACGTGTACCGGGGCGACCAGCCGCCGGAAAAAAACTTCATCTATT
>CATXYA010000008.1 GCA_958403605.1 uncultured Oscillospiraceae bacterium | reverse complement strand
GGCCTCCTGCATGCTTTCGTCGCCCGCCACGTGGGCCAGCACCCGCAGCTCGATCTGGCTGTAATCGGCGTCCAGCAGCGTGGTGCCCGCGGGGGCGATGAAGTATTTGCGGAAGCGGCTGCCAAGCTCGGAGCGCACGGGGATGTTCTGCAAATTGGGCTCGTTGGAGGAGATGCGGCCCGTGCGCGTCTCCGTCTGGTTGAAGGTGGAGTGGATGCGCCCGTCCGGCTCGATGACCTTCAGCAGCCCCTCCACGTAGGTGGAGTTCAGCTTTTGGTAGACGCGGTACTGCAAAATGTGCTCCACCACCGGGTGGTAGCTGCGCAGGCTCTCCAGCGTCTCGGCGTTGGTGGACCAGCCGCTTTTTGTCTTTTTGCGGGTGGGCAGGCCCAGGTCTTCAAACAGCGCCTTGCCCAGCTGCTTGGGGCTGTTGACGTTGAACTCGTACCCCACACCCGCGTAGACGGCGGCCAGCTCGGTCTCCAAAGCGGCCTGCAGCTCTTTGCCGAAGGCGGCGATGCCCTCTTTGTCCACCAGCACGCCCAGGTGCTCCATGCTGGCCAGCACCTCGCACAGCGGCAGCTCGATCTCGTTCAGCAGGGCGGTGAGGCCCTCGCGCTCACATTCCTTTTGCAGCGCGTCGCACAGAGGGGCCAGCAGGCCCGCCTCGGGGTACTCGCAGGCGAAGGCGGGCGCTACGCCGTACTCGCCCGCCAGGCGCGTCACGTGGTATTCGGCGGCGGCGGGGTTCAGCAGATAAGCCGCCAGCTTGGCGTCAAAGACGATGCCCTGGGCCTCCTTGCCCGCGGCAAAGGCCGCGCGGTAAAAGGGCTTGGCGTCAAAGCACCATTTTTCCGCCGCCGGGTCGGCCAGCAGCGCCAAAAATTCCGGCGCGTCCGGGCGGGCGGCGTACACACTGCCGTCCTGCACGGCCAGCACATTTTCCCCGGCGGCGCACAGATACACGCGCCCGGAGAGCTGCGCTAAGGGCTGCACCGGCGTCAATGGCCCCACCGGGGCCGCGGGGGCGGCGGCTTCTTCCAGGCGCAGGCGTTTGAGCGTAGCAAACATCTCGTTTTCCGTCAGGATGGCCTTGGCCTTGGCCGCGTCCGGGGCAGCGGGCACATAGGCGCCGGCTGCCGTTTCCACGGGGGCGTCGCACACGATCTCGGCCAGCTCGCGGCTCATGGCGGCCTGCTCCTTGTCCCGCAGCAGCTTTTCCCGCACGCCCTTTTTGATGGCCGGGTCGTCGATGTGCGCATACACGCCGTCCAGACTGCCGAACTGCTGGATGAGGGCCAGGGCGGTCTTTTCGCCCACGCCCGTCACGCCGGGGATGTTGTCCGAGGCGTCGCCCATCAGGCTTTTTACGTCGATGAGCTGGGGCGGCTCCACGCCGTATTTTTCGCGCACGGCGTCGGCGTCCATGTGCACCTCCTTCATGCCCTCGTAGCACACGGTGACGCCACCGCCGATGAGCTGGAAGCTGTCCCGGTCGCCGGTGGCGAGCACACAGGTATCCCCGCGGGCGCGGCAGGCCGCGGCCAGCGTGCCCAGAATGTCGTCGGCCTCGTACCCCTCGCAGGTAACAAGGCGGTAGCCCAGGGCTGTCAGCAGCTCTTTCAGCACGGGCATCTGCTGGGCCAGTTCCTCGGGCATGCCCTTGCGCTGGGCCTTGTAGCCGTCATAGCGCTTGTGGCGGAAGGTGGGGGCCTTGAGGTCGAAGGCGATGGCCACCTCGTCGGGCTTTTCCGCCTCCTCCAGTTTGGACAGGATATTCATAAAGCCAACCAGCGCGTTGGTGTAGGTGCCGTTTTTTGTCGTCAGCACCTTGATGCCGTAAAAAGCGCGGTTGGCGATGCTGTTGCCGTCGATGACCAGCAGTTTCATGAGCGGGCCGCCTCCTTTGTAAAATCAAAAACAGTATACCATATTTTCCCCATTTATGATACAATAATCAAGTTATCCCACTGTCCGCAACCAGAAGGAGGACCCATGCAGCTAGCAACCATTCCCCTGGCGCCCGGCGCGGCGCTGGCACCCATGGCGGGCGTCACAGACACCACCATGCGCCGCCTGTGCGCGGCCCACGGGGCCATGTTCACCGTCAGCGAAATGGTGAGCGCCAAGGCCCTGACCATGGGGGACAAAAAAAGCCCGCGCCTGATGGCGGGCGGGGGCGGGGACGCGCCGTTCGGCATCCAGCTGTTTGGGGCCGAGCCCGCGGTGCTGGGCGAGGCCGCGGCCATGGTGGCCGGCGGCAGGTACGGCGTGCCCTTTGATTTCCTGGACCTGAACATGGGCTGCCCGGCCCCCAAGATCACCGGCCCCGGCGCGGGCAGCGCCCTGCTGAAGGACCCGGCCCTGGGCGGGGCCATCGTGCGCGAGGTGGTGCGCCACGCGGGGACGTATCCCGTCACCGTGAAGCTGCGCATCGGCTGGGACGAAGAGACCATGAACGGCGTGGAGTTGGCTAAGCGCTGCGAGGACGCGGGCGCGGCGCTGCTCACGGTGCACGGGCGCACCCGCAAGGAGATGTACGAGCCGGGCATCCACCCCGAAGAGATCGCCAGGATCAAGGCGGCGGTATCCATCCCCGTGCTGGCAAACGGCGACGTGACGGACGCCCAGAGCGCTTTGCGCCTGCTGGAACAGACGGGCTGCGACGGCGTGGCCGTGGGGCGGGCCGCCATGGGCAACCCCTGGCTGTTCGACGAGCTCCGCGCGGCGCTGACGGGCGAAACGCCGCCCGCGCCGCCCACGCTGAACGAGCGCTTCCGCGTGCTGCGCCGGCACATTTACGACATGTGCGAGGACAAGGGCGAATACGTGGCCATGCGCGAGGCGCGCACCCACGCCGCCTGGTATATGCACGGCCTCCATGGCGCGGCGCGCCTGCGCCGGGCGTGCTGCGCCATGGAGCATTACGCCGATCTGGACCGCGTCGTCGAGCTGGCGTGGCAGCTGCAGCAGGCCGAACGCTGACCGTCACTGGGCCGAGAGCTCGTCCAGCGTCCAGCGGTAGCAGGGCAGCATGTGCTGCAAAAAATAATCGGCCTCCGGGCAGCCCATGGCCTTCAAGGCGGCCTCCTGCTGGGCTTTGGCCCCGGCGAACTCCCGGTTGCCCGCCTGCTCCTCGTCGATGCACTTGATGAGGGCGGACAGGCGGTCCGCCGCCTTGAGCAGCTGGCGCTCTTTTTCCGTCAGCATGGTGCCGCACAGATAGCCGTCCATCTCGTTTTGCACCTCGGCGGGCAGCAGGCCTGTCAGGCTGCGGGCCGCATCGGCCTCCAGCGCCTTGTAGGCGGCCCGCAGGGGCTCCGTCTTATACTTGACGGGCGTGGGCATGTCCCCGGTCATGATCTCGCTGGCGTCGTGGTACAGCGCCGCCACGGCCACCGTCTCGGGGCGCACGCCGCTGGCGAACAAAGTTTTCGACAGCACGCACAGCGTATGGGCCAAAATGGCCGTGTCCGCCGTGTGCTCGCTGAGCGATTCCGTGCGGGACGCGCGCATCAGCCCCCAGCGGGCGATATATTTCATGCGCGCCAGCAGGGCGTTGAAAGGATACAATTTCATCAGAATCTTCCTCTTTTCTGTGCCGAAACGGCCTATACTATCAGAGTGCCTTTCAAATCTATTATAACAGGAGCAAACGAACCATGCATACCCTGAGACAAAAAAAATTGGGCGAAGGTTATCTGTTCACGTTCCTTGTGTGCTGCGCCACGGCCCTCGCCATCTACATCCCCTTTCTGGTGATCGACAAGGGCCTGTTCCAGTACTGCGGCGATTTCAACAGCCAGCAGATCCCGTTCTACACCTACATGAACAGCTTTGTCAAAGAGGGCGGCCAGTGGAGCTGGGAGACCGATCTCGGCTCCTCGGCGGTGAACTCGTATGCGTTCTACCTGCTGGGCTCGCCGTTTTTCTGGCTGAGCACGCTGCTGCCCGCCAAGGCGGTGCCCTTTGCCATGGTGCCGCTGCTGGTGCTGAAATTCGGCGTGTGCGGCCTGGGCGCCTTCACCTGGCTGCGCCGCTATGCCAAAACCAAGACGTGGGCCGTCATTGCGGCTTGCCTGTACGCCTTTTCCAGCTTCACGGTGTACAACACCTTCTTCAACCATTTTGTGGACTGCATCGCCCTGTTCCCGTTTTTGCTGTGGGCGCTGGACGCCTACGTCTACGACGGCCAGCGGGCGGTGTTTCCGCTGATGGTGGCCGTCAACTGCCTGAACAATTACTTCTTCTTCGCCGGGCAGATCGTCTTTCTGCTGCTGTATTTCATCATCAAGGTGGTGTCGAAGGAGCACCGCGTCAAGCTGTCCGCCTTCTTCCGGCTGGCCTTTGAAAGCCTGCTGGGCGTGGCGCTGGGCTGCCTGCTGCTGTGGCCCGCGGTGCTGTGCCTCAAGGACAACCCGCGCACGGTGGACCTGTCCAGCGGCTTCGGCTTTTTGCTGTACGGCCGGGTGCAGCAGTATTTTGCCATCTTCACCTCGCTGTTTTTGCCGCCGGATCCCACCTATCTGCCCAACATCTTTGGCGACGCCGTCATCAAGCACACCAGCATGACGGCCTGGCTGCCCATCACGGGGCTGTGCGGCGTGTGGGCCTATTACAAGGCTAAGCCCAAGACGGCCCTGTCCCGCACCTTGCTGGCCTGCCTCATCATGGCGCTGGTGCCGGTGCTGAACTCGGCGTTCTACGCCCTCAACTCCAGCTATTATGCCCGCTGGTACTATATGCCCATTCTGCTGATGTGCGCCGCCACCATGCACGCGCTGGAGGATGCGGACGTGGATATCTGGCAGGGCTTCAAGCCCGTGGCCGCCATCACGGCGGTGTACGTGGTGTTTGCTCTGGTGCCCAAGCAGGAGGACGGCGCCTGGTCGCTGGGTGTGGTGGAAAACCAGGCCCAGTTTTGGCTGACCTGGCTGACCGCCGTGCTGTGCCTGGTGATCCTGTGGGGGCTGCTGCGCCATTTCCGCACCTCGCCCCGGCTGCCCGCGCTGTTTTTGGCCGCGGTGCTGGGCATGTCGTGGTTTTATGCGGTGGCCCACATCTCCCTGGGCAAATTCCCCCAGTGGGAGGGCGACAAGGACTACCGCTCCCAGTGCTACGTGGCCGCGCAGAACATCACCTGGCCGGAGGACGATTTTTTTCGCACCGACACCTACGAGTGCTATGACAACCTGAGCATGTGGATGAAAAAACCGTCCCTGCGCTTTTTCAACAGCGTGGTGACGCCCTCCATCATGGACTTTTATCCCCGCATGGGCGTCAAGCGCGACGTGTCCAGCAAGCCGGACCAGGACCTGTACGCCCTGCGGGGGCTGCTGGGCGTGCGCTACACGCTGACGCCGCTGGACAAACAGGCGGAATTTGAGGAAAAATACGGCGCCTTCGGCTACACCTACAGCCACAGCGACGACACCTTCGCCTATTTCCGCAACGAGAACGAGCTGCCCATGGGCTTTGCCTACGACAAATATATCCTGCTGGAAAAGGAGGAGCCCGCCGAAGGGGAGGCGGAGGATGATGCCGTGGAGCCGCTGGGCCTGCCCACGCTGATGGGCATCGCCGAGAAGCAGCGCGGCAACATGTTGGTGCGGGCCATCGCCCTGACGCAGGAGCAGATCGATGCCTACGGCCAGTATTTGGCCCCGGCCACCGCCGCGGACACGGCCTCCTTCACCTATGAGGAATACCGGCAGGACGTGGCGGCCCGCCGCACCACAGCGGTGACGGACTTCACCGCCGATCACAACGGCTTTTCCGCCGCCATCACCCTGGACGCGCCCAACCTCGTTTTCTTCTCCGTGCCCTACGACCCCGGCTTCACCGCCGCGGTGAACGGGGAGACGGTGCCGGTGGAGCGCGTCTCCGGCGGCATGTGCGCCGTGCTGTGCCCCGCAGGGGCCAGCGACATCGTGTTCACTTATGAGACCCCGGGCCTGGCCCTCACCCAAAAGGTCACCGCCGCCGCGGCGGTGGTGTGGGTGCTGTACGCCGCCTACTGCGTGTGGGAGCGCAAAAAACGCAGACAGGAGAACAACGCATGACCGATCATTCCGCACAGATCGCCCGGGAACTGGGCGTCAATGCCGACAAGGTGGCCGCCGCCATCGCCCTCATCGACGAGGGCAACACCATCCCCTTTATCGCCCGTTACCGCAAGGAGGCCACGGGCAGCATGGACGACGGCAAGCTGCGTGAGCTGGGCGAGCGCCTGGCGTATCTGCGCAAGCTGGACGAGCAGAAGGAGACCGTGCAGAACTCCATCACCGAGCAGGGCAAGTGGACGCCGGAGCTGGCCGCCGCGCTGGAAAAGGCGCAGACCCTGGCCGAGGTGGAGGACCTGTACCGGCCCTATAAGCCCAAGCGCAAGACCCGCGCCTCCGTGGCCCGCACCCGCGGGCTGGCGCCTCTGGCCGCGCGCTTGCTGGAGCAGCGCGCCGGGGACGACCCGCTGGCCTTGGCCGCGGCCTATGTGAGCGAAGAGGTGCCCGACGCCGAGGCAGCCCTGGCCGGCGCGCGGGACATTTTGGCGGAGGACCTTTCCGATTCCGCCGACCTGCGCGCTTCCCTGCGCGCCTATTACAACAAAAACGCCCTGGTGACGTCCAAGGGCGCCAAAAAGGACACCGACAGCGTCTACGCCGGGTACTACGATTACCAGGAGCCCGCGGCCCGCATGGCCGGGCACCGCGTGCTGGCCGTGGACCGGGGCGAGCGCGAGGGCTTTTTGAAGGTGGCTGTGGAGGTGGACGAGGCCCGGGCGCTGGATTTGATCCTGCGCCGGGTGCTGAAAAACAATTCCGCGGCCGCCGCCCAGGTGCGCCTGGCCGCGGAGGACGCCTACAAGCGCCTGATCCACCCCAGCCTGGAGCGCGAGGTGCGCGCCGGGCTGACGGAGCGGGCCTGCGAGGGGGCCATCGGCCTCTTTGGCAAAAACCTGGAACAGCTGCTGCTGCAGCCGCCCATCAAGGGCAAGGTGGCCCTGGCGCTGGACCCCGGCTACCGCATGGGCTGCAAGACCGCGGTGGTGGACCCCACGGGCAAGGTGCTGGACACCGCCGTCATCTATCCCATCCCGGAGTTCAAGCGCGTGGACGAGGCCAAGCGCACGCTGAAAAGCCTCATCAAAAAACACCATGTGGAGATCATCGCCATCGGCAACGGCACCGCGGGCCGGGAGACGGAGCTCTTCGCCGCCGAGGTGCTGCGGGAGCTGGATGTGGCCTGGCCCGTCAGCTATATGGTGGTCAGCGAGGCGGGCGCCTCGGTGTATTCCGCCTCCAAGCTGGCCGCCGAGGAATTCCCTCAATACGACGTCAACCTGCGCAGCGCCGTGTCCATCGCCCGGCGCCTGCAGGACCCTTTGGCCGAGCTGGTGAAGATCGATCCCAAGGCCGTCGGCGTGGGCCAGTACCAGCACGACATGCCCCAGGCGCGGCTGAATGAGGCGCTGGACGGCGTGGTGGAGCGCTGCGTGAACACCGTGGGCGTGGACCTGAACACCGCCTCGGCGCCGCTGCTGGCGCGGGTGGCGGGCGTGTCCGCCGCCACGGCGAAAAACATCGTCCATTACCGGGAAGAGGCTGGGGAATTCCACAGCCGCAGGCAGCTGCTCAAGGTGCCGAAGCTGGGGCCCAAGGCCTTCCAGCAGTGCGCGGGCTTTTTGCGCGTGCCCGGCGCCAAGGAGCCGCTGGACGCCACGGCGGTGCACCCGGAGAGCTACGGCGCCGCCCGCACCGCGCTGTCGCTGTGCGGCTTTGCCGAGAGCGAGATCGGCACGCCCGCCATCGCGGCGCTGCCGCAAAAAGCAAAGGAGTACGGCCTGGACAAGCTGGCCGCGGCCTGCGGCGTGGGGCGGCCCACGCTGGAGGATATCCTGGCCGAGCTGCTGCGCCCGGGGCGCGACATGCGTGACAGCCTGCCCGCGCCGCTGCTGCGCACGGACGTGATGAAGCTGGAGGATCTCAAGCCGGGCATGGAGCTGACGGGCACCGTGCGCAACGTCATCGATTTCGGGGCCTTCGTGGACATCGGCGTCCATCAGGACGGCTTGGTACATATCAGCCAGATCTCCAACAAATTTATCCGCCATCCCTCCGAGGCGCTGAAGGTGGGCGACATCGTCACCGTATGGGTGCTGAGCGTCGACCCGGCCAAAAAGCGCATCTCATTGACAATGAAACCGCCAAAACAGGAGAAATCATGAATATCAAAGCGTACCGGAACCATTTTATCTTTGACAAAAACTTTTTGATGACGGTGCTGGCCATCGCCGTGCCCATCGCGCTGCAGAACATGATCAGCTTCGGCGTTTCCGTGATGGACAGCGTGATGCTGGGCAGCCTGGGCGACGTGGCGATCTCCGCCGCCAATTTGGGCAGCCAGCCCTTTTCCATCCTCATGAGCATCGGCTTCGGCCTGTCCTCGGGCGGCAGCGTGCTCATTGCCCAGTACTGGGGCGCGGGCGATCTGTCGGGCATCCGCAAGGTGATGCGCCTGTCCATGCAGATCGTGTTCGTGGCCTCGGTGGCCGTCACGGTGCTGTGTTTGGCCATCCCCGAGTCCATCATGCGCATTTACACCCACGATGAAGAGGTGGTGCGCGCCGCGGCCGGCTACTTATCCCTGGTGGCCTTTTCCTACATCCCCTACAGCATCTCCAACAACTACATGATGAGCCTGCGGGCCGTGGAAAAGGTGAAGATCTCCACGGCCATCTATGCGGTCAGCTTTTTCGTGAACGTGCTGTTCAACTACATGTTCATCTTCGGCAAATTCGGCGCGCCAGCCTTAGGCGTGCGCGGCGCGGCGGTGGGCACCATTTTGGCCCGCTGCTCGGAGCTTGTCATGGTGACGGTGTACATGTACGCGCGGGAGAACACCACGGGCTTCCGCTTCCACCAATGCCTGCAGCTAAAAAACGGCCTGGTGGGGGATTATGTCCGCCACAGCCTGCCCGTGCTGGGCAACGAGCTGCTGTGGGGCGTGGGCTTTTCCGTCACCACGGCCATCATCGGGCGCATCGGCAGCGTGTTTGTGGCGGCCAATTCCATTGCGGGCGTGCTCAACCAGCTGGCGTTCGTCTCCGTCATCGGCGTGGCCAACGCCGCCGCCGTGCTGACGGGCAAGACCATCGGCGAGGGCGATCTGCCCCGCGCCAAGCGCACGGCCAATACGCTGCTGCTGTTCAGCGTGGGGCTGGGCGTGTTCAACTGCCTGCTGCTGTTTGCCATCCGCCCGCTGTTCCTGATGCTGTACAACGTCTCGGCGGACACCTACGCCGCGGCCTACAGCATCATCGGTGTGCTGGCGCTGCTGCAGCTCATCATCGGCGTGGACGTCACGTGCATCGTGGGCATCCTGCGCGGCGGCGGCGACACCCGCACCGCCTTTTTGTACGACTGCGGCGCCCTGTGGCTGGTCAGCGTGCCCATGGGCATGCTGACGGGCCTGGTGCTGCACTGGCCCGTGCCCCTGGTCTATGCCATGCTCAAGCTGGACAGCCCCATCAAAGCGGTGCTGGCCATGGTGCGCATCCGCAGCGGCAAGTGGATCCGGGACCTGACCGTGCGCGGCGGTGATTGAGCACAAAGACAAAGCCTTCCGGCTGGTCATTTCCACGAATCGGCGGCGGGCGGGTAAATATTCCTTGACTTTTGGCCCGCCTGCCGATACAATACTAAAGTATAGAGAAGCCTTATAGGTGCTTGCATGGAACATGAGACGGTCCTTTCCCAAGTCGAACAGGCCAGGGCGGGCGATGAACAGGCGGTAGCCTGTGTGCTCGCCCACGCCATGCCCGCCATCCGCTCCGCCGCCGCGCATGCCGCGGTGTTGGAGTTTGACGACGCGGTGCAGGAGGGGATCATTGGCCTTTTTTCCGCCATCGATACCTACCGGCCGGAAAAGGGCGCCTCGTTCCAAACCTACGCCACAGCCTGCATCCGCAATGCCGTCACCGACGCGGTGCGCAAGGCGCTGCGGCGCAAGGACCGGGAGCTGGTGTCGCCGGAGCCTTTCGAGGACCCGGAAGATCCTGCGGTGCAGGCCGGCCCGGAAGAGCAGGCGGAGACCCGTGAGGAATATTCTCAGACGATGCAGAGCATCGCCGAGCGTCTGTCGCCCCTGGAGCGGCAGGTACTGGTGTCCTTTTTGGACGGCCAGTCCTACGCCGCCATTGCCCAGCGGTTGTCCGTCACCCCCAAAGCGGTGGACAATGCGCTGCAGCGCGTGCGCCAGAAGCTGAAAATCGTTCCCTGAACGCCCGTTAGGGTGTCAGCGATATTTGTGCCCCAGTAGCTTAAAGTCAGAGCGTTGGTCCCAGATCAAAGGTGTCGGTTTGAATCCTTCCGCGGGCAAATTTCAATTGATTGGAGATATCCAAAATGTTCGAAGACAAAACCTTAGTTTGCAAAGATTGCGGTCAGGAGTTCGTGTTCACCGCCGGTGAGCAGGAGTTCTATGCCAGCCGTGGCTTCGAGAACGAGCCCCAGCGCTGCAAATCCTGCCGTGACAACCGCAAAAACGCCACCCGTGGCACCCGCGAGATGTACACCGCTACCTGCGCCTCCTGCGGCAAAGAGGCCCGTGTGCCCTTCAAGCCCCGTGAGGACCGCCCTGTCTACTGCAGCGAATGCTTCGCGAAGATGAAGGAGAACGGCGAGGCCTAAGCCTCTCGCATTCCTTTTTGTGCAGACTAACTAAAAAGAGAGCCTGTTTTTTGACAGGTTCTCTTTTCTTTTTGTGATTATTCTCTAGTCAAATGGTAAAAAATAAAGTATACTAAAATGGTGCCGGTTTGCGCTGGCACAGACCTGAAGGGAAAGGAGGGAAACCGTATGAAAAAGTTATTTGCGATCGCCGTTTGCGCGGTGATGGCTCTGTCCTTGGCCGCGTGCGGCGCCAGCAAAATGCCAGACGGCACCTATACGGCGGAGATGAAAAACGCTTCCCATGATTACAAGGATTATCTCACCGTTACCTACAAGGACGGCAAGATCGTGGAGGCGGACTTCGACTCCAAGAATGTGGAGACGGGCAAGCTGAAAAGCGAGACCACGTTTGAGGACTACCCCATGGAGTATTCTCCGTCCGAGTGGATGCCCAAGATCGAGGAAAACGTGAAGAAAGCCTCTTCCTCGAAAAACGTGGACACGGTGGCCGGCGCCACCTGGGGCAGCGAATCCGCCAAGAGCCTGCTGAAAGCCATTGAGGACAGCAAGGGCGAGACGGAAGGCACCATCATTGTGGAAAACGAAGCAGAGTAAGCAAAATTTTCAGCTCGGCTTCCTGAAAAACGGCGTCTCGTTAAGAGGCGCCGTTTTTCTTTTTTGTAAGTACGCCAAGGCCGCCTGTTTGAGAGCCTATTTACAGCCGCTGAAAAAATTTATCTCCATTTTACAAAAGGATGCTTGACAAACCGGAAAAGAAGTGTACTATATAATACATAGTATGCAACGCATAGTATCAAGAGGGGAGGAGAGGCGGCTTGGATACCCAGCGCAAAAAAGGCGTCCTGGAGGTATGTGTGCTGGCGGTGCTGGCACAGGGGCCGTCCTACGGCTACAAGATCGTGGGCGACGTCTCGGCCTGCATCGAGATCAGCGAATCTACGTTATATCCCATCCTGCGGCGCTTGGAGGCGGCGGGATGCCTGACCACCCAGCAGCGGGAGCACGCAGGCCGCACCCGCAAGTATTTTCAGCTGACGGCGGCCGGGCGGCAGCGCATCCGGGCGTTTTTGGAAGAGTGGGAAGAACTGCAGGGCATTTATCGCTTTGTGGCGGAAAACAGCAAGGAGGGACCGAATGATGGAGCGCAGTGATTTTTTTGAGCGTTTGATGAACGGCTTGGCAGACCTGACGCCCGCGGAGCGGGAGCAGGTGGAGGCCTATTACACGGAGATCCTGGAGGACGCCCTGGAGGGCGGCGAGGACGAGGAAACGGTGCTGGCGAGCTTCGGCAGCCCGGAGGAGGCCGCGCGCAAGCTGCTGGCGGAGTACGGCACCCCGGCGCCCGGCATCCGTGAGCAGGAGCCGGAGGACGGCACCTGGGAGTACACCGCCCGCCAGCGGCCCCGGGAAGTGGTGGTGGAGGCACAGAACGCCAAGGTGACGCTGGTGCCCGTGGCGGGCGGTACCGCCCGTCTGCACTATAAAGGCTTCGGCCCCGAGGTGGATACCGTCACCTGTACCGAAGTGGAGGGGCTGCTGCATTTTTCCCAGCAGGTGCATGAGACGGTGCTGTTCCAGCTGTTCCGCCGGTGCCCCCAGCGCCGGATCACCGTGGAGCTGCCCTCTGATTTCAAAGGCGTCATCCGCGTGACAACACAGAACGAGCGCATCGTGGCCGAGGGCTTCAAATATCTGCAGCTGCTGGACTGCCGCACGAAAAACGCCAAGATCGAATTGACGGACCTGGGAGCCGCCGACCTGCGCGCCCAGACGAAGAACGCCGCGGTGGAGGTATCCCGCACGGCGGCGGATACGCTGCTGGCCCAGGCGAGCAATGCCGCGCTGCGCTTGAAGCAGGTGACGGTGCAAAAACGCCTGGAAGGGGAGACCACCAATGCCGGCATCCATGCCGACGACTGCGCGGGCCCCGCCGTGGCCCTGAGCACCACCAACGGTGCGCTTCATGTGTCCGACCTGCTGGCTGACGATATCCGCCTGCAGACGAAAAACGCCGCCGTCCACGCCCGCATCCGGGGCGAGGCGCAGGAGTTCAGCATCGAAGCTTACACCTCCAACGCCAACAGCAACCTTGTCAACACCCGCATCGACAGCCGCCCCAAGTGTCTGCGCGTCCACACCACCAACGGTGGCATCGACGTGAAATTTGTGCCCTGAAAGGGGAACGAAAAGGCTTGTACGCGCCCCCTCCTCCGCAGCGGCGGCGATTGCACCATAGGGTGCGCGGAAAAACGGCATACCAAGAACCCACCACCTGCAACGACCCTAGGAAGTTGTTGCAGGTGGTGGGTTTTATTGTTTTGCTTGATCGATGGCCGTATCCCAGGCCCGGTAGGGAACCTCTTATTCTTTTTCTTTGCGCGCCGTTTTGCAGCGCGCCGCAAGGCGTCACTGCAGGTCTACGTGGAAGATGTATTTGTCGCCGCGGATGATGGACTTGGTGTACTCGCTCAGGAGGCTGTCCTCGTAGGTGAAGCGCTCCACCAAAAAGCAGGGCACGTTGCTGGGGATCTGCAGCAGCTCCTTTTCCCGCGGCAGGGGCATGACGGGCCGCAGTTCCTCGCTGGCGTTGTTGGGGGCAAAGCTGTATTTGATCTTGAGGAATTCGTAAAGCGAGCCCTTTGCCAGCGTGTCCAGATCCAGCTTGACGAAACGGCTTTGCGGCAGATAAGTGGTCTCCATCATCAACGGGTAGTCCTGGGCCGAGCGCAGGCGCACCAGCTTGTGGAACGCGGCGCCCTCGGCATACCCCGTTTTGCGGGCCAAGGTTTGGTCCGCCCGCACCAGCTCATAGCTGACGATATCGTTGTGGATGAGGATGTTGTTGTTTTTCAGCGTATCCGTAAAAGAATAAAATCGCGTTAAAGGCTGCTTGAACACCTGGGGGCGCACAAAGGTGCCCGCGCCGGGGATGGTGTAGACCACCTCGGCCTTATTCAAAAGCGTCAGCGCCGCGCGCAGGGTGGAGCGGCTCACGTAATATTTGTCGCAGAGCGCCCGCTCGGCGGGCAGCGGGGAATTTTCCGGATACTCGCCGCTGGTGATGGCATCCAGGATCTTTTTATAAACTTCGGTGTAAAGCGCAGAGGCCTTCATAATTTCCCTTCTCACTTTCGCGGATCCGCTGGTAATATTTTATCGCAATCTTCGGGGAAAAGCAACTGTTCCGCCCGCCGCGCGCAGG
>CATXYA010000007.1 GCA_958403605.1 uncultured Oscillospiraceae bacterium | reverse complement strand
GCTGGAATGAATCGAATTGGTTTTACTTCCTCTACCGAAGGCACTACTGTATTATCTAAAATTGTTGTAGGGCTCAATCAAGAAACTGGCGGAACTTATTCCGAAGAAGATTATAGTCTTATCCAAAATACCCCTCGAACTCAACAAGCCGCATTATGTTTAAAATTAATTCGAGAGCGTTGTCGTAATCCCTCATCTTTATTGACTCTCTTGCTTCAAAAAACATCTATAACTTGGTTACAAGGTGATAATATTGGTTTGCTATATACGCAGGGAATTTATGAATTGCTTAGTCGAAACTTGTCTGTTACCAAGGACCCTTTAATACAAGAGTATATTCGTGATAAATACAATAAAATCTCTGCCTTTATGGACGCTATTATTAAAGTCGATAATTTTTATGTTTATATCCTTTGGGTGTTCGCAGTAGTGGGTATTTGGGGTATGATTTATATCAAAGGCTACCATGTCTTATACTTAATAGCATTTCTCCCTTTAGGGTGGATGACATTTATAATGTTTACCGAAATGCAGGCACGATATCGTTATCAGAGTATGCCTTCTATCACCGTTTTAGCGGCTGTTGGTATTCAATTTTTTATGAATGTTCTGAAAAAAAAATCCATTTTTAAGAAGCGCAATTTTTTTCTCAAAAATGAAAATTGAAGTATTTTATCGCGAAAATAACCAATTTTTTATTTATCTTTTTAGAAAGCAAAGGATCCTTATGAAAATTCTTTATTTTTCCCAAGTGCCTTGGAACTGGATTCATCAACGACCACATTTTCTCTCAAAATATCTAGCACAGGCCAACAATGATGTTACTTTTTTTGCATTAAATTTTTCTCATCCATTTTCTTCGCAGCAAAAAAACTTAAAAATTTGCGAAGTCCGTGCACTTTATACTTATACTTGGTTTTCCCCGATACGCTTATTGCAACGAAAATTAATTGCTCATCGACTTAAAAATATACAAATAGACGTTATAATTTTGACTCATCCTATTCAAATTAAACTTCTGCCAAAATATTTTTTGAAGAAGCCTTTAATATATGATTGTATGGATGAGATGCCTCAGTTTTATACCGGCTATTCAAAAAAGTTAGTTGAAACGTTGGAGGCGCAATTATGTAGTTATGCAGATGCTATCACTACTAGTTCTCAATATTTAAAAACACGTTTAATTAAAATTTATAATGTGCGCGCTGATAAAATTGAAGTTATTCGTAATGGTTATGACCCATCGAGTATAAATAACTTGCCATTGGTCAAGCTAAAAATACCAGCTATCGTTTATGTGGGGACTATTGATCATTGGTTTGATTTTGAGAGTGTCAACTATTTAGCAAAATGTCATCCCGAATACTCAATTTATTTAGTAGGCCCTCTTAGAAGTAGTTATCGTGCATCTTTTGTTCAAAGCAAGAATATCATCCAAACCGGCCCATTAGAACATCGTCTAGCGATGGGCTATGTAAAAGCCGCTAATGTTGTAATATTACCTTTCTTACCCAAACCATTAGTTGCCGGTGTGGACCCTGTGAAAATGTATGAATATTTAGCGTTGGGGAAAAATGTGGTAAGTACACAATGGGAAAGTTTAAAACCTTTTGAGATGTATGATCAATTGCATTTTTACTATGAGAAAGAACACTTTGTAGAAGTCATTGAAACTATGTTGATTACTTCTGAATCTGTCCCTCCGAGATTCGATGTCGAAAATTGCTGGGCCCAGCGTACAGCGCAAATGCTCACCCAGATAAATGCCATTTTAGTCTGTGGTCGACATCATCAACAATCTTGATTTTGTAACCACCATTTTTATCTATTAGCTAATAAAGGAATCTGATTTGTCTATGAGAATTTCTCGAAAATTCACAGCCATTTGGACGCTTTACATGATTTTAACTATACTTCTATGTTTTACCCTTGATAATTTCTCTACTCTAAATAATATATTTCAAGGTCTTGAAACAAAAAGTTTGTTGGAACAGCCCGTTTATCTAAATTGGGAACAGACTGAACAGGGACTAATTTCTGAACAGGATCCCCAAATTATAATCACTGATATCAATGATTACATTAGAACGGTCGAATTATCTGGAACTATTTCAGACGTATCTCGTGAATTTCAAATTTATTATCAAGACCCTGGCGATGTCGATTTTACTGCTGAGAAGGCACTTCACGGGCAATGGGGAAAACCCATTAAAATTGAACGTACCGTACAGGCTTTGCGATTTGATTTTACAGAACAAGCCGGAATAGTATTACAACTCGAGGATATCGTTGCTAATCCACGGACATTTCGCGTTAGTGGCAACGCAATATTTTTGTGGGTAATTATGCAAACGTTTATTGTCGTGGCATATCACTATAAACATGTGTTTTTAGAGCTTTGGACTAGCCAAGAAATTATGCGTACTTTAATTATAAATGATGTTAAATCTCGTTATGCGGGTTCTTTTTTAGGCAGTATATGGGCATTTGTTCAGCCTATTATGACAATTATCGTTTTTTGGTTTGTATTTGAACGTGGTTTTCGAAACGCTCCCGTTGCCAATCTGAATTATATTCTTTGGTTTATTCCTGCGTATATTCCTTGGGTATATTTTCAGGATGGTCTTACCTATACAGCAGCATCTTTGCGTGAGTATTCTTATCTTGTAAAGAAGATGAAGTTTAATGTCAGTATTTTACCAGTAATTCGTGTGTGTTCTTCTGCAATAGTCCATGGATGTTTTATTTTCTTTATGCTCTTTGTATATTTATGTTATCGTCGACCTTTTTCAGTGTATTACTTTCAACTGCTTTATTATTTCTTTGCACTTACCATATTGCTATTTGGTATTGGATGGCTTGTTGCTGCAATTACAGTGTTTTTTAAGGATTTTTTACAGCTCATCAATATTCTTTTACAATTAGGATTTTTCATGATTCCTGTTTTTTGGAGCGCTGACCAAATGGATCCTTTCGTCGTTACCATTCTAAAATTGAATCCCATTTATTATATTGTAGATGGATATCGTGACTGTATGATTAACAATTTGTTTTTCTGGGAAAAACCTGGTATGACTATATATTATTGGGCAATTACATTGCTTATTTTTTGCGGTGGTATTGGATTGTTCCAAAAAGTAAAAAAGCACTTTGCGGATATGCTTTGATGTATCGTAAAAAAGCGGAAGGACAATACGCATGGAACAAAATCAACTTATGATTCAGGCTCGTCAATTAACGAAGTTATATAAACTCTATCGAAAACCTTCAGATCGGTTAAAAGAATCACTTTTGGGGAACCATCAATACTCACAAGATTTTTATGCACTTCATGATGTTTCTTTTGATATATATAAAGGTGAAACCGTCGGAATTTTAGGTAAAAACGGTGCCGGAAAATCCACCTTATTAAAAGTTGTTACTGAAGTTCTTACTCCCACCAGCGGTGACTTGATAATAAATGGAAAGGTTTCCGCACTTTTGGAATTAGGTGCAGGTTTTAATCCAGAATATAATGGTATTGAAAACATTTATTTGAATTGTTCCATGATGGGAATGAAGCGAGAACAAGTTAACACTAAAATTGATTCTATTATTCAATTTGCGGATATTGGTGATTTTATTTATCAACCGGTTAAATCTTATTCAAGTGGCATGTTTGCGCGACTAGCCTTTTCCGTAGCCATCAGTGTAGAACCGGAAATTTTGATCGTGGATGAAGCTCTATCTGTAGGCGATACACGCTTTCAAATCAAATGTATGGATTACATGAAGAAGATGATGGAAGGCGGCACTACTGTTCTGTTTGTATCCCATGATATCAATGCTGTACGTCGATTTTGCCAGCGAGCAATTTGGTTGCATCAAGGGCGTATAATTTTGGATGGAGAAGTGAATCGCGTAGCTGATTGTTATGCAGATTTTTTAAAACGTGATGTGATTGATTTAGAGAGTGCTCCAATGCAAAGTGTAGAGACCGCTTCGCCTATTGTTTCTATTGAAAAAACTTCTATGTCTAGTATCTCCACTTCATCTAATATTTCTGAATCTTCTTCCTCCGCTAAAAGATGTCCCATCTCCATGAACCAAAATAGTATTGCACAGCTCACGAGTTTTGAAGTAACGAGTAATGGTCAATTAGTGGGTGAAGAAATTCTATATGATGCCCCCTTAGATATCGAAGTTACCTATTGGGTTGTCGATGATACTATTCCTGATCCTGTCTTGGGAATTGCTGTACGAAATGCTGATGATGATTATACGTGCGGTCTAAATACACTTCTGGATCAGGTAAAAATTCCTTGGAAAAAGGGAGAAAATAGAATGCTTCTTCATTACCCTTTAGGAATTCGTGCTGCCGGTGGAAAATACTATTTTGAAATTGCTTTAGAGGATCAAACGGCTACAGTAGGTCTTCATTATATTCAACGGATAAAAAAATTTACGATGGTAATGAAGTATATGAGCGAAGGCCGTTATAATATCCCTCATTATTGGGAGGTTCCAAATGACTGATTATAATTTCCACTTAGATCTAAATACAGAAAATAGCAATTCGCTAATCATTCGTCGCATTGTACCCAACAGTGAAGTATTAGAGTTTGGACCCGCTTATGGTCGTATGACAAAATATCTCAAAGAACAACTCCACTGCCAGGTCGATATTGTTGAGTATAATGAATCTGCAGGCAGGGAGGCGGCCAAGTATGCCAGATCTTCCTGCTTAGGCGCAGTTGAAGGCAACATTGAAAATGATAAATGGCTTGATCGGTTTCAAGGTCGTCAGTATGATGCCATTATATTCGCTGATGTACTTGAACACCTTCGGCAGCCGAAATTAATCTTGGCTCAGTGTCGTCAGTATCTAAAAGGGACTGGCTCTATTTTTTGTTCAATTCCAAACATTGCTCATTCGTCTGTTATTCTTAGTTTGTTGCAAGATGATTTTTCCTATAAAACGCATGGCCTTTTAGATTCTACACATCTAAAATTTTTCACTAAAACTTCCTTCGAACATCTAATTAAAGAATTGAATTATCAAGTTATCTATGAATGCGCCGTAGAAAGCAAGGTCGGCACCAATGAAATTCCCTATGGCTATGATTCTGGATCTGCAGAATTAGTAAACATTTTAAAGGCGCGGGAAAACGGTGAAGCCTATCAATATATTTTTGAATTTAGACCGAAGACTGCGCTAATCGCTAATGATCCTGTTATAATAGATACCCTACCACCCGTCGGATGGCAAAGTAAGTGCTATTTCCGCATGCAAAGTGATATGGATTTTTCTGAAAGCAGAAAGATTCTTCAGAAAATTTTTCCAGATAAAATGCATCAAGTTTTAAACTATTCTCTTTCAAATTATAACTTTATTGAGGGTATACGAATCGATCCCATTGATTGTATTTGTTTGTTACGCATTCATAGTATTGACATAGTCAGTATAGATGGTAAGCATTTTCAGCCTGAATTCACATCAAATGGAGAAAAACTTTCTTCCTGTTTGTGGTTATTTTATAAGGAACCTCCTCAGTTATACTTTTTATCTCCTTTTTGTCAAATAGAAGATGTCAGTTTGGACTTTGAAATTTTAGCTTATAATATGCCTGCTCTCCAACATTTCCATTCATTAAAATCGATTTCTGAAGATTTTAACAATTTATACATTAAGTATACTGAGATGGAAGATAAACTACTTCAGCAACAATTGCAGGAAAAGCGTCAGAAAATTATACTTGAAAAATATCAGCAAGAAATCACGTATTGGCAGCAAACATATGAAAAGGCTCAAAATAATGCCAATGTGATTGAGCAGCAACGGGATGAATTACATCAACGTTTAACCGAAGCACTCGTTCAGCGTGATGCTTATTATGCCACTGCGATTTCTATGCAAAATTCAATACTATGGAAAATTACAGCACCTATTCGTAGTTTATTGGATTTAATTCGAAAACCATTTCACTTAGTCCGCAATGCTTTTATATATTATAAAAATTATGGACTAAAGAAAACTTGGGATCTTGCAATTCACTATGGCCAAATTCAGCGTCGGCTCACTGAACAGTCCCAAGAAGTTGCGCGAGAGGCTGCTAAGGATGAAATATGGGAAAAGCTCCTTCAGTGGATTGACAGTACTCCTCACGATTTTATTGATATCTTCGGGGTACCAATGGGATGGAACACACCTCTTTTCCAACGTTTCCAGCACATTTCTTTACAGACTGGTAAGGCAGGTGGGATTTCTTTTTATGGTGCTCATCCTAGTGTAGACTCTGATGTTTTGACCTATCAATTTTTTTCGCCTACATTATGTCTTGTGAATCTGCAGGATCCCGAAGTGTTTCGTAAATTCTTTCAAGTGTTGGATACTCGTAAAGAACTTAAAATTTTGAGATTGCAATCTATTGATTTAGCAACTACAACCGATCAGCTGCGCGATTATTCTGCTCGTGGATATCAAATTGTTTATGAATACATTGATGAAATTACTCCACAAATTACGGGCGATGTTCCTGATTTTGTGATGAAACGACATGAATATATTCTCCATAATGAAGATATTGTTGTCATTGCTACTTCCGACAAATTGTTCAGTCAAGTATCACCATATCGTACTCGCCACATGGCCATGATCAATAACGGCGTGGATTATTCGCACTGGCACTTAAGTAAAGCAGAAGTATCCTGCCCCGATGATCTTTCTCCCATTCTCAAAAAAGCAGCGTGTGAAAATAAACTTATTGTAGGATATCACGGTGCACTAGCTCAGTGGATCGATTATGATTTACTAAAAAAGATTTCGCAAGATGGACGGTATTTATTACTTCTTATTGGGTTTGAGCATGATAACAATTTAAAGAAAAGCAAGCTTCTTGACGAGGAAAATGTGTTTTTTCTTGGTTCAAAAAACTATCAAGAGCTTAATCAGTATACAGTATTTTATGACATTGGGATTTTACCATTTGTAATCAATAACACCACTCTCTCCGTATCTCCTGTTAAAATATTTGAATATATGGCTGCAGGAAAACCCATTGTAAGCTATGCATTACCTGAATGCAAAAAATATGTTTCTTGTTTGTGTGCAGAAGACCAAACTGAGTTTATGGAAAAATTAGAGAAAGCAGTCTATTTAAGAGATGATAAGGCTTACTTGCTGCAACTTGAACAAGATGCTTTAGCCAATACATGGGAGGAAATTACTCGTCGCACCGTCCAGTTAGCCAAAGAATGCGACGAAGATCGTAGACAAGATTCTGCACGAAAAAATTTAGTGAATCCAAAATTGGCTTCCTTCCAAAAAGACGCCTATATCAATATGGTAGCAGCTTTACCCAAAGATAAAGACGAAAATCTATATTGTAGTTTTACAGAAGAACCTTATCAGCGCCAATCTAACGACTGTAAAATAATTGCGTATTATTTGACACAATTTCATCCAGATGCACATAATGAACAATGGTGGGGGCGTGGTGTAACGGAATGGAACAACGTTGTGCGCGCTGTGCCTCAATTCGAAGGGCATTATCAGCCACGGTTACCTGGAGAACTTGGCTTTTATGATTTGCGTCTAATTGAAAATATGCAGCGCCAAGTCGAGTTGGCTCAGACTTATGGAATATATGGTTTTTCTTTTTATTACTATTGGTTCAATGGCGAGCGATTATTGGAGCGGCCCTTAGAGATGTTCTTAGAGCATCCCCAAGAATTAGACTTTCCGTTTTCTTTGTGTTGGGCTAACGAAAATTGGACGAGGCGCTATGATGGAACGAACATGGATATCCTTATGGAGCAGTCTCCAACTTTGGAAAGCTATAAGCGTGTAATTGAAGATATGATTCGCTTTTTTAAAGATGCGCGCTATATTACTATCAATGGAAAAAAGCTAGTAACTGTTTATCGGCCTTCTATGATGCCTAATCCTCGAGTGGTGTTAGATTTTTGGCGCAATTATTGTCGTACTGAAGGCATTGGTGAACTATATATTATTGCTGTAAAAGAAAACATGGTAGAAACGGATTGGCTTAAAGAGGGTTTTGATGCCTTATCAGAATTCCATCCAGGCACATTGTATTATACTTGCCAAAATCTTGCTCCCTCTATGCAATTTATTCGTAAAGATTTTGGTGGCGAAGTATTTTCCTACAGCGATATTGTCATTCATCAAAAATATTTTCGGTACAATTATCCCAAACTTTATCGTGCGGCAATGCCAATGTGGGATAATACAGCCCGTCGAGATCATAAGGGTATGATTTTCGATGGTAGCACGCCTGGTTTATATAAAACTTGGCTCAAGGATATTATTAAGGAATCCTATACTCGCACTGATTTGGATGATCATCTTATCTTTATTAATGCCTGGAATGAATGGGGAGAAGGGGCATATCTTGAACCGGACAAAAGATATGGCTATGCTTACCTAGAAGCTACAAAAGAAGCTATCGAGGAATCTCGCAATTTTTCCAAATCTTAAATCTAATTCTAAAACTTAATTGTTATTAATGCAAAAGAGTCTCGCCAGGCAGAAACTGCATAGCGAAACTCTTTTTGCAACATAAAATGATTGTTTGCTCAGAATTGGTCTTGCTTCATTTTGCCACTTCAAACAGCCACAAATAGTTGTCCATCAGGGTCAAATAGGAAAGGGCTAGGGCGGCCATGCTTAGGGTTCTGGTGGGATTTTTTCGCAGGGCCACTTGCTTGCGGTTGGCGAAAAAGAGGAACAGCAACGGGAGCACTGGCGTCAGATAACGGCCCTGGAGACCCCAGATCTGGGCATTGCCCAGCGGGGTCCAAAGAATGGAGGCCCCCGTCAGGAGCAAAAAGGTCAGCAGGAACACTGTCAGAAAGATGCGCCGGTCGCCCTTGGTGAGGGGAATCTCCTGCTGCGGCGCGTGGCAGACGCACAGCAACAAACATAAGATCCAAGCGAACAACACGCCCCAACTGTAGCCGAATTCAAGTTCAAAGGGCACGACGGCGTTGAACAGGATCTCTCCCAGCCCATTGTAGAAGGTGCGAAAGACAAGCGCGAGAACTTCCACCGGATGCCCCAAACAATAGAGGAAGGTGTAGCTGCCGGGATCCTCAAGGCCTAGGGTCGTATTCACGCTGGCTGTTTCAGTGGCCGATAGGCGGGAAGCGATATTGGGCCAGGCGACGACGGTGAAAGCCACGATCACCAGCACCAAGCCCATCAGGAAAAAAGCCAGATGCTTGGGGGAGATCTTCTTTTGCCGGAGGCCTTCTGGGAAAGCATAGCGGCGGATCATGGCAAAAACGCAGAGCAGGGATACCAGGAAATAGACGGCTTTGGCCGGCGCCAGCAACAGCGCTGCCGCAAGGACAGGAATGGTATGAAACCAAGCGATACGCTCTTTACTATAAGAAAATTGCAGAATTTTTGCGATGCAGAAAAAGCTTAGTGCCAGTACCAGGGAGTCCCTAGACAGCGAGGCTCCCAGCTGGATCGAGGTGGGCAGCAGCGCCACTAGGAACATCAGGTTTTTGGCAAAGGGCGCACAGCGGATCGCCGCCGCGGTGAGGAATAGATAGACGAAGAAATTGAACAGCCGCCCCATCAGCAACAGCCCGTGAGCATTCATCCCCAAGAGCCGCGCCACCGTGAACCCCAGCGCCTGCGGGACGTACAGATAAGAGGTCATACCGTCTATTCCATCGTAGATCTTTTGTGCCACCAGCTCCGTAGAATTGGCGTCGCCCGCCTGGCTGTGATCAAGGAAATAGCCTTCTTTGATGGACGATGCAAAGCTGCGGATCACCTTGGCGTGTGCCGAACCCACCCGCGGAAAATGGCTTTCACTGAAATCATCACAAGCGCGGCGCAGATAGTAAGTTCCCTCCTGCAGCTCTTCATACCGCTCCCCCAAGCCCTCTTGCTGGGAGGTGTATTCTTTTTCCGTAAGAGACTCCCGCATAGCCTCCAGTTCCGCGGTATCCTTTTCAAGCTCTGTCAGCAGCGACTGCTCTGCCGCTCCCAAGGCCATCCCTTCCGGGATCGCTTCAAAACGATAGGTTATCCTCCCTGTGCCCAGGAGCTGGTTCGAGATCAAATAGCTGGTGTCAGCGTGGAAACGAGTGTCAAATCCATACATGGGGGATTGAACAAAGAGCAGCGTCAATCCGATTGCGCCGCCCAGCAGGCAGTAGAACCATTCCAGCGGCAAGAAGCGCAGAATGACGCAACAACAGGCCACCACTGTAAGGATGATGCAGCCGATCACAAACGGCCAAACAAAAAACTCACAGGAATCCAGCAGCACCAGGTCCAGATCACCATGCTGAGGGAAAAAGTTGACTGTGGCCAACTCCTTGGCGCTCGCCACGTCTTTCGCAAGCCAGATATAAAACTGGTTCTCCTCTTCTCCCGGCTCCAAACCGTTGTTGATGCCGGTCGAGGCAAACTCCAGCCGGTAGTCGCCGCTGGGAAGCGACTCTTCAAAGAGAATGTTCAAAAAGGCATCGCTGGTCTCTTCCGAAAAGAGGAACTCTTTGGAAAAGGCCTCTTGTTCCTGCCCGTTGAACAGTTTTACCTGGAACTTGGCATCTTCCGGCAGATATTTAGAAAAATTCAAGCGGAATGCCATTCCGTGAAATGCGGAGACGGAAGAGAAATTCTGCTGCACCGTGCTGTTCTCCAGCAGCGGTGTGGACAGCAGCTTGTCCTTCCCCTCTTCTGTGATGGCATAGCCATGCGAGGCGATATAAGGACGCATGACTAAGAAATAGGAGCCTGCGCTCAAAAGAAGGCAGGCAAGGAGTGTGAAAACCAGACCGATCACCGTGTAACGGCGCGCATTCCGGTTCTGAAAGGCTTTCATAGGCACGAGAAACTTCCTTCCTTTTCTTGATTCGCCGGCACTGCGCGATGTGGCGCGCGCCATTTTTATTGCTCTGCAATAAAAAACAATTGATCTCCATGGCCGTGGGCCAGGGATGGCCCACATGGCCGAAAAAATAGCCTGCGGCTATCTTTTATTACTGCGTAATAAAAGATAATTGATCCCCATGGCCGTGGGCCAAGGATGGCCCACATGGCCAAAAAAATAGCCTGCGGCTATTTTTTATTACTTTAGTAACAAAAAATGCCGTAAATGCGAACTTGTGAGCATTTGTGCGCGCCAGCGCACAGGACGAATGTCCACGGCTATTTTTTATTGCTGCGCAATAAAAAATAATTGATCCCCATGGCCGTGGGCCAAGGATGGCCCACATGGCCGAAAAAATAGCCTGCGGCTATTTTTTATTAGTGTACCCCTTTTCCAGGGAGCGCGTCAACCGTATTCCCTGGCAGTGGGCGGCAAAGATCGTCTTTTTCGACACCGCAAAATAAAAAATAAAACCGCGTAACTAAACCTTTCGGATCAATTACACGGTTTTGGTGCGCTGGAAGGGATTCGAACCCCCGACCTTTTGGTTCGTAGCCAAACACTCTATCCAACTGAGCTACCAGCGCACGGTTGCTTTTGAGTGCCTAATTATAATATCACACCGGGTGCGGTTTGTCAATCATTTTCCCGGCCGTTTTCCGCAGAAAAATAGCGCTCGATGAGAGGCTCGGCTTTTTGCAGGAGCCGGCGGTCGGCCTCGTAGGTGAGGCGCTTTTTCGCCTCCTCCAGCGCCAGCAGCTCCACGGTGCGCACCTCCTCGGGCTGGGGGCGCAGCTTGCCGCCCGTGATCTGGGCCAGGAAGACCACCACGTCCTTCATGACGCCCTTGCCGGGGCTGTAGGTGGTGACTTCGCGGTAGCCGTCCAGGATGCGGATGGCGGCGCCCGTCTCCTCGCGCACCTCGCGGGCGGCGGTCTCGTGCTCGGTCTCGCCGGGCTCCACGTGGCCCTTGGGGAACGCCCAATGGCCGCCGTAGCGGTGGCGGATGAGGAGCACGCGCGGGCCCCCGGCAGTCTGCTTGACGCAGATCGCGCCGCAGGATTTTTCTTGTTTCATCAATGCATCCTTCCGATCCCAATAAATTTGCGGGTTTTCGCCCCGGAGAATTGTCTTTCCGACGGATTTTTGCTATACTTTAAGAATGTCAACGACCATCACTTGGAGGGTTTATTTTGAAAGGTACTGATTTTGCACTTCTCGTCATCGGCATCGCCGCCTTGGTGGGCCTGTACTACTTCTTTTTCATGCGGGAGGGCTCCGGCACAAAGCGCATCGAGAAGGCCAAGGATCTTTCCGATGCCGCGGCGAAGCCCCTGGCGGCGGCCAAGCGGTTCGCCTCTTTGCAGCAATACGAGGTGATCGCGCCCGCGGCGCTGGCGAAAAACGGCCGCTTTGCCGATCTCGATTTCATCATCGTGGGCTGCTTTGGGCTGCTGTGCGTCAAATGCATCGGCCGCGGCGGCGAGATCTACGGCAGCGAGGGCGACGCCAAATGGCTGCAGGTGCGCGGCGAGGAGCGCACGTCGTTTGAGAATCCCCTTCTGCAGGCGGCGGCGGACACGCGGCTGGTGCGGGACACGCTGTTCACGGCCAACCTGAAGAACATCCCCGTAGAAACTGTATGCGTCTTCACCAACAAAAACGCCTCTTTGGCGCTGCCCCGCAGCACGGGCCATTTGACGGTGAAGGAATTCCGCGCGCTGCTGGACAAGGAAAAATACCGCACCGACAAGCACGTGGACATCGCCAAGGCGGCCGCGGCGGTGCGGGCGTACCTGGCCCCGGAGAGCGGCGTCAAGCCGGTCTGACGGCTTTCGGCAGGCTCTGACGGAAAACTCCCTCTTATTATAACAAAGTCTTTTTTCTTTGAAAAGACGGCGGGGAGTATTTACAAAATGTTCACAGCCGTTTCATATTCCCATCGCAAATTTGGGGTATGATCATAATTACAGAGACAGGGAAGCCGCAATCCCTCCTCTGTACATGATTCCTCCTCACACCAAGAGAGATACCCCTTAACCGAACCGCCTGACCATCCGCAAGGTCAGGCGGTTTCCCTTTTCCGGAACGCGAAGCGCCGGGCCCTGTGCGTGACACAGCGCCCGGCGCTCTTTTTTTGCTTTTTCAAATTTCTTCCCAGGAGAACTGCGGGGCGCCCTGGCCCAGGCGGAGGATGCCGCAGCTGCCGGCGGCGACGGCGCCGGGGTTGAAGAGGGTGACGCCGCCCAGCGTCTCTTGGCAGGGGCGGTGCGTATGGCCGAACAGCGCCAGATCGGCCCCGCGGGAGGCCGCGGCGGCGGCCAAAGCCTCAAGGCTGCTTTTGACGCCGAACAGGTGGCCGTGGGTGTAATAGACCGCCAGGCCGCCGAAGGCCGTGAGGCCGTCCAGCGGGTCGAAGCAGGCGTAATCACAGTTGCCGCGCACGCGGTACACGCGCATGCGAGGGTACACGGCGTTGATCTCCTCCGCGTCCCGCAGGCCGTCGCCCAAAAAGAACACGGCGTCGGCATCATTGTGGGCGGCCACCGCGCGCATCATGGCGCGGGTGTGGCCGTGGACATCGGACAGCACCAGCAGTTTCATTGCTTCTCACTCCATACAGCGGCGGTAGATCTCACTTTTGGAAAAGGGGCTTTGCGCCGCCGCCCGTTTGGCCGCGGACGCCGCGCTTTCGCCCTCCTCCATCCAGCCCCTGGCCAGGGCCACGGCCTCTTCCAGCGTCAGCTCGGCCCGCGGGGGCTCGGGCGCGCCGCCCAGCACCAGCACGAACTCGCCCCGGGGGGCGTTTTCGTGATAATAGGCCCGGGCCTCGCCCACGGTGGTGACGCGCACCTCCTCGTGGAGCTTGGTGAGCTCGCGGCAGAGGGTGAGGGGGCGCTGGGGGCCGAAGGCGGCCTCCAGGTCGTCCAGGGTGGTGGGCAGCTTGTGGGGCGCCTCATAGAAGATGATGGTACGGCGCTCGCCGTTTAATTCCGCCAGGCGCTCTTTTTTTTGGCGGCGGCCCGTGGGCAGGAAGCCCTCGAACACCCAGCGGCCCGTGGGCAGGCCGGAGACGCACAGCGCCGTGACGGCCGCGCTGGCCGCGGGGATGGGCACCACGCGGATGCCCCGGGCGTGGGCGTCGCGCACCAGCACCTCGCCGGGGTCCGACACGGCGGGCATGCCGGCGTCGGAGCACAGGGCGCAGCTCTCGCCCGCCTCGATGCGCCGCAGGATCATTTCGCCGCGCTCCTTGAGGTTGTGCTCATAGTAGCTGACCATGGGCTTTTTCAGGCCCAGGTGGTTGAGCAGCTTGAGGGTGACGCGGGTGTCCTCGGCGGCGATGAAATCGGCCTGGGCAAAGGTCTCGGCGGCGCGGGGCGTCAGATCCCCCAAATTGCCGATGGGGGTGGCCACGATGTACAGCGTTCCGCTCATGTTCCGCTCTCCTGTCCATAAATTTGCAGAATTTCGGCGCTGGGGGCGCCCGCCGCCGTCTGCGTATACAGGGGCGGCAGCACACGCAGGCCCGGCGCCCGGGCCTTTTGCCCCTCCACCAAGACGAGGAAGGGCGCTTTTTCCACCCTGGCGGCCACGAAGCGCAGGCGCTTGGGCTCGATGCCCGCCCCGCGCAGGGCGCAGAGCACATCCGTCAGCCGCTCGGGGCGCTGGCACAGGCACAGCCGCCCGCCGTCCCGCAGAGAGCGCGCCGCCGCG
>CATXYA010000006.1 GCA_958403605.1 uncultured Oscillospiraceae bacterium | reverse complement strand
ATCACCGTCCGAGAATTGGTTGCAAAGGCCGGTATTTCCCGCACCGCTTTTTATTCCCACTTCCCCTGCAAACAGGATTTTCTCTCCTGCGTCGTCGAGCACACCAACTGCGGCGCCACGATGATCTCCACGGATTATGAGCGCATGGCGTCTTTCACCGAGGAGAACTTTGTGGATTACTACACAAGGCTTTATCAATATATCGCCCTGAAGCACAAGCTCTACCGTGCGATGCTGGGAAAAAACGGGCTGCCGGAATTTCGGGAGGGAATGCGCGCGGAGGCTATGGCCGTCTGGCAGGCAAAGCACTTTTCCGGCGGCGCGCCCTCTTCCGCCCACGCGGCCGAAGGAAAAAGCGATGTGATGCTGGCCTACATTGTTGCCGCGCACATCGGCCTTGTGGAATACTGGCTGCAAAGCGGCATGCGGGAAACGCCCGTCTCCATGGCGCAGCAGCTCTACCGCATGACCTGGCCCGTGCTGCAGGGCACTGAGCTTCCTGAAAAGCAGAAACGCTCTTCCTGATCTTCATTTTAAGGGCGCCGCTCCTGCCGCGTCAATTTACAGAATCGGAAAATGTGTTCGCTTTTACAAGCATCCTTCCGGGAAATCCCCGTGGAGGATGCTTTTTTCATTTTTACATGTTGAAATGGACAATTTGCAATCTTGAAATATTTTAATTGCAATATACTTTTTCGACGGGATTTGATATTTTGTAATTGGAAGCGGGCGGAATAAACAAAATATTCTGTTATATCCTTTATTTTTTGTTTATTGTTGTCGTCCCGAAAATCAACAGCCAGAAAGGAAATGTGAACATGAAAAAGTTACTTGCCATCGTCCTGGGTCTAGCCATGGGATTGAGCCTGGCGGCATGTGGTGCCGCGCCCTCTGCCTCCACCGCTGCCTCCGCCTCCGCCCCGGGCAGTGTGAAGAGCGAAGAAAAAGCCAAGATCGGCGCCTGCGTGATGAGCCTGTCCTACGACTTTCAGCTGCAGATGTGCAACGGCGTTGAGCGCGCCGCCAAAGAAAAAGGCTATGAGGCCATGATCTATGACTTCAACTCTGACAACGAGCAGATGCTCACCGGCCTGGACACGTTGAAAGCCTCCAACGTCAAGGCGATGTACGGCCTGTTTACCGCCCCCGAGGCCGCGTCCAGCTTTATGCTGGAGAACCCCGACATCGGCGTTCTGGCCCAGGGGCAGCAGGTGGAGGGCTGCCAGGCCTGGACGGTGAACGACTATAACAAGCTGGCCGAGCAGTTTGTGGAAGCGCTGGAGTACCACGTGACCGAAAACGGCATCACCGAGGGCAAGGTCGCCGGGCTGTGGCTGGACAACTGCCAGAACCCCGACAACGACTACTATCAGGCAAAGGCCGATATCGAAAAGGTCATCAGCGACTGGTGCACCGCCCACGGGTTCGAGTACATTCCCAGCGAGTACTATCCCCTGGACGATGAGGCTGCCGCCAATATGACCGCGCAGATCATGAACGCCGACCCCGACGTCAAGTTTTTCTTCTGCTTCAACAACGGCTACGGCATCGCCTGCAGCAATGAGATCGCTTCCGCCGTGCCCGACGTATCCGATTACTTCGTCTTCTCCTCCGAGGGAGACGCAGAAGTCTTTCGCCTGATCGCGGATGATTCCAGCCCCTTCCGAGCCTGTGCTTATGCCAATATTGAAGAATCCGGCTATCAGGTCGGCCTGCAGCTGATCAACTGGGTCGAAAACGGTAAGATGGAGAACGTCGCCGTTTCCAAGGACCTGGTGGACAGCAGAAACGTGGCGGATTACAACAAACAATGATGCAGCATAGCGCGAAAGGAAATATCCATGGATAAGACTGTACTGTCTCTCAAAGGACTGAGTAAATCTTTTCCGGGTGTCCGCGCGTTGAACAAGGTCAGTTTTTCTCTCAGGGAGGGCGAGGTCCTCGCCCTCCTGGGGGAAAACGGCGCGGGAAAATCCACCCTCATCAAGTGCCTTACCGGCGCAAATGTCCCTTCGGAGGGGACGATCGTGCTCTTTGAAAAGGAGTACGCCTCCATCCCCCCCATCCTTGCCAGAAAAAACGGCGTCAGCGCTGTTTATCAGGAATTCAACCTGGTGCCCGACCTGTCCATTGTGGAAAATGTTTTTATGGGAAACAACCCCGGCAACGGCATCGTCGTTGACTATCAGCAGATGCTGCGGCGCTGTAAGGAAGTGTTCGATTCCTTTGGGCTCGATATCGACCCCACCGCCAACGTCAGCACCCTCTCTCCGGCCATGATGCAGATCGTGGAGATCGCGAAGGCCATCATGCTGGACCTGAAGATTTTGATCCTGGATGAGCCCACAGCTCCGCTGACGCAGAAAGAGACCGAGATCCTTTTTCGGATCATCCGCAGCGAGAAAGCCAAGGGCACCGCGTTCATTTACGTCTCCCACCGTTTGGAAGAGATCTTTGAGATCTGTGACCGTGCCGTGATCCTTCGGGACGGCGAGATGGTGGGCGAAACCTTGATCAAAGACACCAGCCGCCAGGCGCTGATCAAAATCATGATCGGCAGAGAGCTGTCCAACTATTATCCGGAGCACATTTCCAAAGCGACGGATGAGGTGGTGCTGAAGGTGGAGGACCTCAGCGGCAACGGCGCGGAAAACATTTCCCTGGAGCTGCACCGGGGCGAGATCCTGGGGGTCGCCGGGCTGGTCGGCGCCGGCCGCACCGAGCTGATGAACGTGATCTTCTGCAACGCCCCCCGGGAAGGCGGCAAAATTTACATCAACGGAAAAGAATTCACCGGCAGGCACCCCCGGCAAGCCATCGAAGCAGGCATCTCTTACCTCCCCGAGGATCGAAAGCGCTTGGGGCTTCTGATGGACAAGAGCATTGCTGTGAACACCACCCTTGCCAGCATCAAACGGTTTTGCAGATTGGGTGTGATCAACGAGAAAAAAGAGCGGGAATGCATCAAGTATTACTGCGATAAGCTGGACGTCAAGACCCCGAGCTATCAAAAAGAGGTCCAGCATCTTTCCGGCGGCAACCAGCAGAAGGTCATCGTTGGCAAGTGGCTGGCCACCAACAGCGACGTGATCATCTTCGACGAGCCCACCCGCGGCATCGACGTGGGCACCAAGCACGAGATCTATGAGATCATCAACCAGCTGGCCGATGAAGGCCATGCCATTTTGATGGTTTCCTCAGAGTTTGAAGAGCTGATCGGCGTGGCGGACCGGATCGTCGTCATGTGCGAGGGCAGATATGCCGGCCAGATCACAAAGGATCGGTTTGATAAGGAAGTACTGCTGGATATGGCCTCCGGCGATCGATAATGAGGTGTTAGAGCTATGAAAAATGCATGGAAGAAAACCACAGACATTCTGGGAAAATCCAGTGCGCAGATCATCCTGGTCGGTCTGATCATTTATTTCGGTATTGAATGCGGCAGCGCGTTCTTCAGTGTCAACAACATGATCTCCATCGTTCGTCAGGTCACCACTATGGGCATTGCCGCCCTCGGCGTTTCCTTCCTGATGATCACCGGCAATCTGGACTTTTCCACCGGCCAGGTCTACGCCTTCACCGGAACACTGGCCACCTTCCTGTATGCCACCGGCGTGCCCATCGGCCTTGCCATGCTGATCGGCGTTGTGGGTGCGGTCCTGATCTTCTGCCTGTCCTGCTTCGTTTCCATCAAGTTCAAGATCGGCCGTCTGGTGATCTCCATGGCCATTGGAACGGCGGTCAGCGGCCTAAGCTGCATCATCGCGGGCAACAAGACCCTCTACGGGCTGCCGGATTCCATCAAATGGCTGGGCCAGGGCTACGCATTCGGCATCATTCCCATCTCCACCATCATTTTCCTGGTGCTGGCTTTGATTGTCTCCTTCATTTTCCGCAGAGCGTATTTGGGCCGTTACCTCTTCGCCGTCGGCGGCAGCGATGACGTTGCCCGCCTGTCCGGCATCAATGTCAACCGGATCAAGTA
The DNA here is from genome assembly GCA_958403605.1 of uncultured Oscillospiraceae bacterium. Lineage (GTDB taxonomy): Bacteria > Bacillota > Clostridia > Oscillospirales > Ruminococcaceae > Ruthenibacterium. Next base: position 10,902 of record CATXYA010000006.1, on the reverse strand, counting down.
CCTGTCCAGCATCATTGCTGGCGCGCTGGTGGGTCTGGCTGGCCTGATCTGCATGTCCCGCACATTCTCGGGAAGCCCCTACGCCGGCGGTTCCCTGTCCACCGACGTGATCTCTTCTGCTGTTCTGGGCGGCGTTTCCGTTTCCGGCGGCACCGGAAAAACCTCCGGCATCGTCACCGGTGTTCTGATCATTGGGACGCTGTCTGTCGGTCTGAACATGATGGGGATGAACGCCAACTCCCAGGATATCTTTAAGGGCGCTGCCCTGCTGGTCGCTGTGATCCTGGATGCCCTGTCCAAAAAGCGCAGCGCCAAAGCGTAATTTATCAGAAAGGTCCAATCCACATGATTGATTTGAAGGCAAAACCCTTTTATTTGAGCGATGAAGATATTTCCTGGGTCGAAACCACACTGGCCGGCCTCAGCAAGGAAGAAAAGCTGGGCCAGCTGTTCTGGGATCTGAGTGAAGGCGGCGCGGATGAAGCCTACATCCAGGAACGCGTGGAAAAAACGCACATCGGCGGCCTGCGTTACATGAACCTGAGCCCGGAAGAGACCCAGCGGCACAACCGGTTGTATCAAAAATATTCCAAGGTGCCGCTGCTGATCTCCGCCAATGTGGAGGCCGGCGGCAGCGGCAGCTGCCGCGGCGGCACCCGGGTGGGGGAGCCCATCAAGATCGCGGCCACCGGGAACCCGGAATACGCGTATCAGCAGGGGCTGATCGGCGCCACGGAAGCCCGCGCCGTGGGCTGCCGCTGCACCTTCTCCCCTGTGGTCGACCTGACCATGAACTGGCGGAACTCCGCAATCGCCTGCCGCGCCTTCGGCGACGAGCCGCAGACCGTTATCGATTACGCTCTTCCCAATATGAAGGGCCTGCAGGCGGGCGGTCTGGCCGCCACCATCAAGCATTTCCCCGGTGACGGTGTGGACGAGCGGGACCAGCATTACAGCAACACAGTCAACTCCCTGTCCAAGGAAGCGTGGGACGCCACCTTTGGCAAGGTCTACAGCGCCATGATCGAAAACGGCGCCGAGGTCGTGATGGCGGGCCATATCATGCAGCCTGCTTATCAGAAGCATTTCAACCCCAATATGACGGAGCAGGACCTCCTTCCCGCCTCCTTGTGCAAGGAGCTGCTGACGGATCTGCTGCGCAAGCAGCTGGGCTTCAACGGTATGATCGTCACCGATGCCAGCCACATGGTGGGCATGACGTGCCATATGCCCCGCAAGGAGATGCTGGTCCGGGCCTTGAACGCCGGTGTCGATATGATCCTGTACTTCAACGAGGCGGAAGAAGATTTTTCCTATCTCAACGAAGCGCTGGAAAAGGGTACTCTTACCTGGGGTCGCATCGACGAGGCGCTCACCCGTGTGCTGGCTCTGAAAGCCCATTTGGGGCTGCATAAGGACCGGGAGATCAACGGCGACCTTTCCGTCATCGGCTGCGAAGCGCACAAAAAAGTGGCCGCGGAAGTCAGCGACAAGGGCATCACGCTGGCCAAACAGACCGGAGAAAATATTTTCCCCGTCACGCCGGAAAAGTACCCGAAGATCATGCTGACGCCCGTCAACACGCCCACGGCGGAATTCTCGAAGCTGACCGGCAGCGTCAGCCGGGCCGCCGCCGTCGCCGAGGACCTGCGGGAACGGCTCAGCCGCCGGGGCTTCCAGGCAACGCTGTTTGAATCCCCGTTACAGCATTTGGACCGGCTGCGCAGCCCTTATGATTACAAAAGCTCCATCGAGGAATTCAAGTCGCAGCATGACCTGGTGATCGTCATTGCCGATGCCGTGCCCATGGCTGTCACCCAGCGCTTGTCCTGGGACACCCCCAAGGGCGGCTTTGAGATCCCCTGGTACGTCCACGAGGTGCCGGTGATCTTCGTCTCGGTCAACTCGCCGTTCCATCTGGCGGATGTTCCGCAAATCAAAAATCTCATCAACTGCTACGATTCGCAGGAGAGCACGCTGGACGCGCTGGTAAAAAAGCTCACCGGGGAATCGGACTTTGTGGGAAGAAGCCCCGTGGACGTCTACTGCGGAAAGATCGATACGCGAAAATGATACCTGAAAGGGAGGTGCTTCTTTGAACAACGATCATCTGTATGCCTGCTTTGGCGGCTTTTCAGACCAGTTTTGGACTCAACTGACCACGCCCAACTTCAAGGGCAGCTGTGACTGCCTCAGCCTTTGCCGGGCGGATGAGGATACCGGCAAAATGACGGTCTGCGACCAGCTTCACGGCCTGAGCAGCCCCAGCACGCTGGTGGTGACCAGCGACCACAAGTACCTTTATTGCAGCAACGAGGAAAAGGACTTTCACGGCCGCGGCAACGGCGGCGGCGTCACCGCTGTCTCGCTGGATCTGGAAAACGAAAAAATGGCGCTGATCAACCAGTCCCTGGCGGGCGGCGGCAGCACCTGCTATGTGGCGCTGGACAAAACCGAGCGTTTTTTGCTGGTGGCCAACCATGGCTCAAAGTTCTATTGCTCCCGCTTTGTCGTCGTGAACGGCGAAATAACCCCTATGGGGATGCGGGACGAGGTCTGCGTGTGCCTGTTTGAGCTCCGGCCCGACGGCGGCATCGGCAAGATCCTTGACCGGGTGGTGCTGGACGGGACCGGCATCGATCCCATCGAGCATGCCAGCGCCCACCCGCATTCGATCATCATCGATGACGACGATTTTGTGATCATCCCCAACAAAGGCGGCGACAGCATCTGGGTCTGTAGGCTGAACCGGGAAACAAAAAAACTGGACGTCCTGTCCGTCTATCATTCCGACTTCGGCTCTTCCCCCCGGTATGCCTGTTTTGTAAAGGGCACGCCCTTTGTCCTCGTGCAGAACGAGTACGACGGCCATCTGTGCTGCTACCGCCTGGACAAAAGCACCGGCACTCTGGAACGGGTGGACCGCGTCGACATCATGGACCCCGCCTGCAAAACCAGCCTGAAATTCGATGTGCTGGACGAAAAGAAACACCCCTGGGGCTGCGACGTCCAGGTGCATCCCAACAACCGTTTTGTCTATACCAACAATTCTCAGCGGATCATTCGCCAGCTGGAGCTGGACCCCGCCACCGGCAAGCTGACGCTGAAAAACGCATATCCCGTTGACGTCGGGTTTATGACCCGCGGCATGCAGGTCTCCCCAAGCGGAAAGCTTTTGGCCGTCACCGGTGTTGCCGACGAAAAGGCGTTCCTCTATCATATTGACCAGGAGACCGGCGATCTGACGCCGGCTTCGGAGATCGCTCTGCCCACCCCCACGGCGCTGCGGTTCATCCAGAAGAACTAAAGGAGGTCTACTTATGGATCGAAAAACATACTATGCCGTTTTCGGCGGCTTTGGGGACCAGTGCTGGTCCACGCCCGGCGTCCCCAATATCCGCGGGAATTGTGACGGCCTCACCGTCTGCGAGATGGATGCCCAAACCGGCGAGATGCATATTGTCAGCCAGTCTCACGGCGTGGAATCCCCCAGTACCCTGGTGGTGTCTCCCGACAAAAAATACATCTATGCCACCAATGAAGGCCACGATTTTCACGGCATCGGGTATGGCGGCGGCGTCACCGCGTTCAGCTTTGACCCCGAGACTGGAAAGACGCAGGTGATCAACGACTCCTTGGCCTATGGCTCCAGCTCCTGCTATGTCACCCTGGACAAGACGGGAAAATACCTGCTGGTGGCCAACCACGGCGGCATGTTCTATGTCACGCGCTTTAAGGAAGCGGGCGGCAAGCTGGTGCCGGACGTCCACCGCGACGAGGGCTGCGTTTCCCTGTTTGAGATCCGGGAGGACGGCGGCATTGGGCGGCTGCTGGACCGCTTGATCCTGGAGGGCACGGGCGGCGACCCCTATACCCACGGCAGCGCCCATCCCCACAGCGTGCTCATCGACAGCCAGGATACCATCATCGTGCCCAACAAGGGCGGCGACAATATCTACGTGGCAAAGCTGGACCGGGAAACGGAAAAGCTGAAGCCGCTCAGCGTCTTTCAGACGGAGCACGCCTCCTCTCCCCGCCACGCCTATATCGTGGAGGGCACGCCTTATGTCGTGGTGCAAAACGAGTATGACGCCCACCTGTGCAGCTATTCGCTTGACCGGGAGACCGGGGCCCTAAAGCGCATCAGCCGGGTGCTCAGCGTGGACCAAGACCCCAAGGAGCCGGAGATCAGCCTGGATACCAAGCCCGTCCCCTGGGGCCTGGACGTCCAGGTCCATCCCAACAAACGCTTCGTCTATACCGACAACACCCGGGGCCAGGTGACCTTCTCCGAGCTGGAGCTGGAGACCGGCGCGCTGACGGTAAAGGCATACTATTCTTTGCGGATCAAAACCATGCCCCGCGGCATGCAGATCACGCCCGGCGGGGAATTCCTTGTGATCGCCGGCGTGATGAACGAAAACGCGATCGTCATGCGGATCGATCAGGAGGACGGCACCTTGACACGGGTGGCGGAGGCCGCCATCCCCACGCCCACCGCCGTGCGGTTTATTGTCCCGTGACGCGGCGCACGCGCCGCCGGTCATCCCAACGATCGCTCCTGATTTGGAGGAAAAGCTCATGAAAGATCAGTCCTTTGCTGTATTCGGCGGCTTTGGGGAACAGTGCTGGACCAGCCCCGGCCACCCGGATATTTACGGAAAATGCGACGGCCTCACCGTCTGCCGGATGGATCCCGAGACCGGCGAAATGGTACAGGTGAGCCAATCGCACGGCGTAGAATCCCCCAGCACCCTGGTGGTATCCCCGGACAAAAAATACATCTATGCCGCCAATGAGTCCCACGACTTTCAGGGCACCGGCTACGGCGGCGGCGTGACCGCGTTCTCCTTTGACCGAAAGACCGGAAAAACGGAAGTCATCAACCAGTCCTTGTCCTACGGCTCCAGCGCCTGCTATATTACGATCGACAAGACCGGCAAGTATCTGCTGGTGGCCTGCCACGGCGGCCGGTTCTATGTGACTCGCTTCAAAGAGGTGGACGGTGCGCTGGTGCCCGACGTCCAGCGGGATGAAGGCTTGGTCAGCCTGTTTGCCATCCGCCCCGACGGCGGCGTGGGCAAGCTGCTGGACCGCTTGGTCCTGCAAGGCACCGGAGGCGACGCGGTCATCCATGGCAGCGCGCACCCCCATTCCGTGCAGATCGACGACGATGATTTTGTGATCATTCCCAACAAGGGCGGCGACAACATCTACGTGGCGAAGCTGGACCGGGAGGCCGGAAAGCTGGAGACGCTTTCTGTTTATCCCACCGGGCACGGCTCCTCTCCCCGCCATGCCTGCTTTGCAAAAGGCACCCCTTACGTGCTGGTGCAGAATGAATATGACGCGCACCTGTGCAGCTACCGGCTGGACAAAGCCAATGGAAGGCTCACCCTGGTCTCCCGCGTGGACACCGTTGACCGGCAGCAGAGCTACGCCATCACGTCCATCGGCAAACAGATCGAGGTTTGGGGCCTGGATGTGCAGATCCATCCCAACGGGCGCTTTGTCTACACCAACAGCACGGTGGGCACCGTGTGCGTTTCCCATCTTGACCCCGAGACCGGCAATTTGACGGTGGCCGGCCGCTTTGTCCTGGATGTCAGCAGCATGCCGCGCGGGATCCAGATCGATCCGACGGGCCGGTTTTTGGCGGTGACGGGCGTCCAGAACGAAAAGGTCATCCTGCTGCGGATCGACCAGGAGACCGGCCTGCTCACCGCGGCATCCGAGGTGGCCGCGCCCACCCCCACGGCAGCGCGGTTCATCGGTCCGTAAAACAACTGGCCGCAGCAAGGGCGTCCGGCCCTTGCTGCGGCCAAGGATCATCAGAGGTATCCAATCATGGTGGATCTGAAGGGCAATCCCTTTTACCTGACTCCGCAGCAATGCCGATGGGTCGCCGACACCCTGGCTTCGCTGTCCCTGAAAGAAAAAGTCGGCCAGCTTTTCTTCTGTTCGTCGGCACTGGACGCCAACGAAGAGCTTCTGGAACGCTACCAAAGGATCCCCTACGGGGGCATCATGTTTCGGGGGGATACCTCCAAAAACATCAAGGAACGGGTGGATTTCATCCAGCACCGCGTAACGATCCCCTTGCTGATCTCCGCCAACCTGGAAAGCGGCGGCAGCGGCATCGTCACGGACGGGACCAATTTTGCCAGCCAGCTGGAAGTGGCGGCCGCCAATGACCCGGAATACGCCCGCCAGCTGGGGGATCTCTGCGGAGCCGAGGGCGCCGCGGTAGGCGCCAACTATGCCTTTGCCCCGGTGGTGGATGTCCAGTTCAACTGGAGGAACCCCATCATCAACACCCGCACCTACGGCAGCGACCCCCAGAAGGTGCTGGCGTATGCCAGTGCCTATCTGCAGGGCATCAAGCCGCATCAGGTGGCGGTGTCCATCAAGCATTTTCCCGGCGACGGGGTGGACGAGCGGGATCAGCATTTGCTGTCCTCCGTCAATACGCTCTCCTGCGAAGCGTGGGACCGCTCCTTCGGCATGATCTACCGCTCTTTGATCGAACAGGGCGCCCAGACCGTGATGGTGGGGCATATCCTGCTGCCCGCGTACAGCCGACGCCTACGGCCCGGCATCCAAAACAAGGACATCCTGCCGGCCTCGCTTTCTCCGGAGCTGGTCACCGACCTGCTGCGCGAAAAGCTGGGCTTCAACGGCATGGTGATCACGGATTCCGCCACCATGACAGGGCTGGGCTGTGCCCTGCCCCGGCGTGAGATCCCCACGGCCGCCATCAATGCCGGATGTGACATGTTCCTGTTCGGCCGCAGTCTGGAAGAGGATTTTCACGCGCTTCTGGAGGACGCCCAGCGCGGCGTGCTCCCGGCCAAGCGTCTTGACGAGGCAGTCACCCGGGTGCTGGCGCTGAAGGCCTCCCTAAACCTGAACGGACGGGAGGAATTTACCAGGGAAGACTACGCCTCCATCGTCGGCTGCCAAAAGCACCGCGCGCTTGCGTATGCCTGTGCCGATCGGGCCATCACCCTGGTGAAGGACACCCAAGATCTGCTTCCCATCACACCCGCCACTCACAGACGGGTCTGGCTGCATGTTCTGGGCGACAACCCCGCCTTCCGTGGCGGCGCCAAGTGTAAGGAAGCCGTGATCGCCAGGCTGGAAAAAGAGGGCTATGAGGTCACCTGCACCGAAGGGGCGGAGCGCGACCGGATGTTTGCGGATATTCCCGTGAAGGAGCTGAAACAGCGCTTTGACCTGATCCTGTATGTGGCCAATATGGTCACCGGAGGCAACCGCGCCACCAACCGCCTGTTCTTTGCGCCCCGCGTCTGCGGGGAATCGCCCCAGCATGTAATGGATATCCCCACCCTGTTCATCTCGCTGGGCGATCCGTTCCACTTTGTAGATGTCCCGATGATCCGTACCTTTATCAACTGTTATAACTACTCTGATGCGGTTTTAGATTGTTTGATGGAGAAGCTTGCCGGGCGCAGTGCATTTCAGGGCGTCTCCCCGGTCGATCCGTTCTGCGGCGTATGGGGGGCTGATTTATGAAAGCCGTTATCTTCGACCTGGACGGTGTCATCGTGAATACCGATGATCTGCATTATCAGGCATGGAAGAAAATTGCCGACCGGGAGGGGCTCTATTTTGATCCACAGATCAACGCGCGCCTGCGCGGTGTCAGCCGCCGGCAAAGCCTGGAGATCATGCTGGAGAAAGCGCCCAACATGTATTCGGACCGTGAAAAAACGGCGCTGGCCGATCAAAAAAATGCAGTCTACCGGGAGCTGCTGGCAACGCTGACTCCCAAGAGCATTCTTCCGGGCATCCCGGCCACTGTAAAAGCGCTGAAAAACGCCGGGCTGAAGATCGCCGTCGGGTCCAGCAGCAAAAATACCGCTTTGGTTCTGGAACAGATCGGGATGGCCGCTGCCTTCGATGCAGTTTCTGACGGCAATGATATCACGCATTCCAAGCCGCATCCCGAAGTGTTTTTACAATGCGCCCAAAAGCTTGGTCTTGCCCCGGTCGATTGTCTCGTGCTGGAGGATGCCGCGGCGGGCATCTGCGCGGCGAAAGCCGCCGGCATGACGGCGGCTGCGATTGGTGACGCGCGGACCTGCGCAGAGGCCGACATCGTGCTGGCCTCCCCGGAGGAGCTGTGCGCCCTGCTTTTGGAAAAAACGGTGTAACGGGATCTCACAGGGAATTTTTGGATCTGTCGATAAAGCATTGTTTTCCGGCTCATTTTTAGCTACTGTTAGGATGAGAGGAAAAGCTTGTGGCTTTCAGGAGGGGGCGCTATGCGTTTCGAGATATCCACACCGAAAAGCGTTTACCGGTATACCAACGATGAACACGGAAATCAAAGAACCGACGATTTGGGCTGGCATTATCACACCGACTATGAGCTGCTGTACATCATTCGCGGGGAAGGGGAATTCCAGATCCAGCAAAAGCAGTACCGCATCCAGCCGAACAGCATTATGGTGATCAAACCCGGGGAATACCATAGCCTTCAGCTGGACTCCGAAAAGCGGTACGAAAGGATCGTCATCCATTTCAATGATACCAGCTTGTGTGCCGCCGTGCGGGAGCATATCATGGCCTTGGGAAGTATGTATATCATCCCGGGGACCAGGCTTTCCGACGAACTGCTGCGCATGAATTATTATTGCTCGGATTTTACCGGTGACATCCGTGAAAACGTGATCGACAGCCAAGTCCAGATCATTCTGTCCTATATGTGCAACATTGTGGGTCAGCTTCAAACGGCGAACTATGTGGATTCGGGAGCCGAGCGGATCATCTCTTACATCGACAGCAACCTGGTCAGTATCTGTTCCATCGATGATATTTGCAAAAATGTACACATGAGCCGCTCGACCGTGCAAAAATTGATCAGCAACCATCTGCAAACACCGATCATGTCTTATGTTCGGACGCAAAAATGCATGCTGGCGCGCAACTTGTTAAGAAAAGGACATGCCGCCACGACGGTATGTCTTCAGTGCGGCTTTGACAACTACTCGTCCTTTTACCGGGCCTATAAAAGCGTCTTCCAGGAGTCCCCGTCCATGTCCATGTCGGAAACTGAAAAGCATACCTAGCGTCCGCCTCATCAAAACGCTGCATCCCATCCGGCCATCCCTTTCCTCCGCTTGGGAAAAGGATGGCTTTTCTTTGTCTGCAGGCTGTTTTTTCTGCCGCCATCTGTTTTATTCCAAAAAAGGTGCCGTTTGGGTGGAATCGGCTGACAGGCAATGGGCCGCGGGGCTTTGATCCTGCTGGGTTCCGCCTTGGGGCTGACAGTGCTCCGGCACCTCATGCTGGTGCGCGGCACCTCGGCGGGGTAGGAGGAAGACGACTCGCACAAGACGCCCGAAGCCTGACCGCTCTACCCAAAAACTACTTTGTGACAAAAAACGGGACAGCCTCTTTCGGGGCCGTCCCGTTTCTTTCATTTACCCGATGCTCCACGGCTGCTGCCATCCGCGTTTTATGTGTTCCCGCGCCTTGTCGAGCCCCAGGTAGGCCCGCATCAGCCCTTGGCGCACCCGCAGCTGTGCCAGCGGTATTTTTAATTGCCGGGCGATCTCCGGCGCGGGCACGCCCGCCTGCCACCGCACAAAGACGTCGTGCAGGGGCTTTGGCATCCGGGCCATCTTTTCCCGCCGCGCCCGGTAGCTTTCTTCCGGCGCCAGGTCCACGCGCACGCCGCGCAGCCCCACCGGGATGCGGTCGGGCTTTTCGTCCCCTTCTTCATAAAAATCATCATACTGGTAGCAGAGCGCCACGTCGCTGTTCGCCAGCAGCCATGCCCGGATCGTCCGGCGGCGCGTCTTGTCCTTCTGATACCATTTGAGCTGCGTCAGCTTCATGGTCTCGTCGAACACTTCGTTTCCCAATAGGCCCGCGTCGTCCTGGCGCGGCCCGGTCACCAGTGTCAGCGTGATCTTTTTTTCGGCATGCTCCTGCTGAAGCTGACGCACCATGTCGTAGGCGATCCAGTTCAGGACATCACAGCCGCAAAAATAGAACTGAATTTCGTCGTCCTGCCGCAGCAGGTCGGCCAGCGCCGCCTCCAGTTTCTCCTTTACTTTTCTTTCCCAAAATATCCGGTATCCGTAAAAACAAACCGTCATCGCTGGTTCCCCCCTTTGTTACGATGAAAAGACCGCCTGCGACAGTACGAACCGTTTGTTCGTATTCTTCCCGTTCTATTTAGATAGTATACCACCTTTCTTCCGATAAAACTACACTGATAGTATTTTTATCCAAAATTCATTGATTTTTACCAAGAAAACGCGCCGGATTTTGTGAGGTACTCTAGTAGTGAAAAAGGAGCGGCACCCTTTATAAATATGATTCCTTTTGGAATAAAAATATTGGTGGAATGATAAGGGTGCTCTATTTGCAATGCCACAATATTGTAGCATATGGAAATGGATCGTGCAACAGAATAGTAGCATATTCTTGCAAGGAGAAATGCTGCTATGTTTTTTAAACGATTAGAAGATCTAAGGATCGACGCTGATAAGACACAGGAAGAGATCGCCAATGTGTTAAATTGTAAAAGAGAGGTTTACAGGCGGTATGAAAAAGGGATCCATGAAATTCCGGCTTGGGCGGTGGTGAAACTGGCAAAATATTATCAAACCAGTGCGGATTACATTCTGGGTTTGACAAATATTCGCGAGCCCTATAGTGTATTGCCGGAAAAATGAATTTCCAACATTTAAAAGAAAAAGGACGCGTTTTAGAACGCGTCCTTTTTGTCCATCGGTACGGAAAGGGTTGTGCGCGCCCCCTCATCCGTCTGATGCTGCGCATCAGCCACCTTCCCCCACCGGGGGAAGGCGATGCTGTCCAAACTGGACTTTGTCCAGTTTGGCGAACAGCATCCCTGCAAGGCCG
>CATXYA010000005.1 GCA_958403605.1 uncultured Oscillospiraceae bacterium | reverse complement strand
GAATGAGGCGGGATTTTGGGCGATTAATGGCCTGCAAACATTTTTAGTACAAGCTGGAAAGAACCGCTTAATGCCCTATTCATCAGCCTTTCCAGCTTTGTTGTTCTTATATGAAGCCGACTGTACAAACTCAAACGCCGCTATTTTTTATTGATTTTATAGACAAAAATCGTCTTATAACTTCTTTCAAGTGTTTAAAAAAGCCTGTATTTTCAATGATTTTTCCCGTTCTTGCTTGTATCTCCTCGTATTGTCGCATAAATTGGTTTTGTAAAGTTGGGCACCATTTTAGCACCACAAGCAAGATGATACACATAAACACAGAACAGTGTTATCGCACCGACAGAGGCAGGTTATGACTACCTTACTTTACGCTACTATGTTACGCATTAGCGCCTAAATAAGCCTTGCAAGAAAAGGCTTTACAGGAGCTAAAACCAATGAAGCAAGGTGTTTATACCTTGCCCCTCGAAAATGCCATTTAACTGCGTAACATTTCAAAGCAAGCTACTATCTGTTTAACTGGTTCCTTTCTTTCTGTTCCTTTGCAAAAAGTTCCGTAGCAAGCATAGGAAAGTGGTACCCTTTCCGTAAAAATCACTCGTTTTTCTCTGTGACAATAATAAGATGAATTTTTGCTTGTTGGGGATATCCCAAACCCTTATAAAAATTTAGCAGAATCGTTGCACTTACAATTTTTCTTCTGTAAATCCAAAAAATTCTTGGACAATTTCATCAATTTCCATTTTAATTAACTGTTCAAAGCTATATTTACCACAAAGATATTGAACAAACTTTGCTCCAAGATAATACCCAACATCTCCTCTTCCACAATAATTTACCCAATCACCGAAATATTTTTGATTAAACCTTGTCATCATTGGCAAATCAGATTGAAAGTTCGTTAATATTTGCTGAAAGTGATTATCACACCAATTCAGCCAACCATTTCTGTTTTGGTGATAATAATTAAGGTCATTAATCAGAATCTGCTCAAAGTACATTGCTATGCCTTCGGTGAATAATTGCCAAATAAATTTTCCACTACTGTTATCACTATATTGATTAAATATTCCATATTGTTTGTGATAGACATGTCCTAATTCGTGATAGATAAGCCCATACATAGAATCTTCATCATACCAATTCAATTCAAGTATTTTTTCAACTCCTAACAGTATTACATCTCGCCCATTTATGTTAGTTACCCATCCCGCTGCATTACAAAGCCCAATATACAAAACAATGTCAATATCTAATTCATGGCCAAAGCAATCAATTATTCTTTCATTCAAATCATGTGTGACATTAGTGAAAGAAGTATGTAAAGTTTCTAATGCTGAATGACCATGTACAGCGTTGATAATCGGCAAAATATCATTTTCATAAACATAATTTCCGCTATCCAAATATTCTTTTAAATCATCCTCAAAAATATTGGAAGCGTTATCATAAATTGAATTTATATGCTCTTTCCACGTTTTCAAGTTGAATGTTCCATTATCAAACAAAGAGTCAATTTGTGAAAATGTATCGATTATTTTTATCATATAGTTATCCCCATAAATTCAAAATTTGTATACTTATATTTTATTGCTGCGCAATAAAAAACACCTCTTAATAAAGCCGCACGTCCCCCTCGGGGCCATACTGGAATTCGCTGAGGTCGCCGCGCTCGCACACCGCCAGCAGCTGCGCAAAATCAGCCACCAGCGGCAGGCCCGGCAGCTCTTCCCGCCGGGCCCAGAACATCCGGCCCTCGGCGGACGAGCGCAATTCGCCGGTGAACTGCGCTGCGCGGAACAGCAGCACCACGTAGCGCGCGCCGTTGTCCGTTTGGAACTGTTTGACGCCGCACAAACGCGGGTCCAGCACGGTGAGGCCCGTCTCCTCCTGCACCTCGCGCACAGCGGCCCTGACGAAGGATTCGCCGGGTTCCACGTGGCCGCCCGGCAGGGTGACGCCGTGCCAATCCGCTTTTACCCGGTCCTGCAGCAGCAGGCGGTCACCGTCCTGCACTAAACACAGCACGGTGAGGATGGCGCGCTCGCTGCGGTCATGACGGTCCATCTTCATTCCTCCCATAATTCCAGCAGCATGCGCGCAGGGGCATCTAAAAATGCTTTCGTGATGCGGTAGGGCTCGGTGTCCTCATAGCGGGTGGGAGTGAGGCCCTGGCCGTCCAGCACAAAAATTTCCGCCTCCGGGTACGCCAGCAAAATGGGCGAGTGCGTGGCGATAAAAAACTGGCTGCCCTGGCCGCACAGGCGGTGCAGCGCCGCCAGCAGCGTCAGCTGGCGCGCCGCGGAGAGGGCGGCCTCGGGCTCGTCGAGAAAATATAGTCCCTGCCCGCCGAAGCGGTTGAGCACCAGGGAGAGAAAGCTCTCGCCGTGGCTTTGCGCGTGCAGGGATTTGCCACCGTAAGCGGTGGACACGGGCGGGGAAAACGCCGGGATGTCGTCCAGGCGCTGGATCTCCGTGGCCACATTGTAAAAGCTCTCGGCCCGCAGAAAAAAGCAATCCCGCTCGCGCCGGGCACCCCGCGTCAGCCGCAGGTGCGCATGCAGGCCCGCGTGGGTGGCGGCGGTGGAAAAGCGGAAGTTGCGCCCGCCGCCCTCGGGGTTGCAGCCCGCGGCCACGGCCAGCGCCTCCAGCAGCGTGGATTTCCCCGCGCCGTTTTCCCCGCACAGGAAGGTGACCGGGGCCGCAAAGTCGATGCCATCTGCCAAAGCCCGCACCGCGGGCAGGCGGAAGGCGTAGTCATCCGGGCAGTCCCCGGCGAGGCGCGCCGATTTGAGAAAAAGCGGTTTCATAGGGGTCCTCCTGGGAAAATTCGGTCATGTTGCCCCAATAGCGCTTGGGGCAATGGTTCATGCGGCAGCGGGGATTGAGGCGCGCCTCGATGGCGATGGTCTCGTAAAACTGACGCCACAGCGCCCGCATGCGGGCCTCGTCCGCCGTGACGGGGGGCAGCTCCAGCCGGTCCAGCGGCACCAGGCGCACGCGCTTTTTCTGCCACACCAGGGCCGCGCCGTGGGTGGTGTCGTAGATGAGGAATTCCTCAATGGCGTAGCGGGAGCAGAAATGCGCCGCCAAATAAGGCAGTACGAAGCCCTTGGGTGAAATTTTCGCCACCAGCACGCCATTGACATCGGAAAAGCGCAAAAACTCCAAAAATTGGTGCGCCTCGTTCAGCAGCCTGCGCTGGGCCGCGTACAGCGGGGCGACCGTGGGGTGGCTGAGCCGCAGATAAGCGGCGCGCCCCTGCCGGTAGCCCAGCAGCAAAAACCGCAGGATCAGAAGCTCGCGCCCCGGCACCGCGGAGAAAAAGGTGTCCCGCACCAGCTCTACGGCCTCGGGACAGATCTTTTGCCCGATGGACGCGTGCACGCGGGCGGCCCGCTCCCGGTCCGTCTCCACGGTGCGGCGGCAGAACAGCGAGGGCTCGGCCTCCGCCTCCGTCAGGATGGCCATCGGCACCTCCCGGCCATAGACACTTTCGTAGACGCAGCACAACAGGCCCTCGTAGCTGCCGTCATACAGGTATTCTACAGGCTCCGCACCCGGCATGCCACCGCCTCCTCCCGCACCAGCGCGCCCGCCAGCCGCGGGGCCATGCCGCCGTCCGCCAGCGTCTGCACCGCCGGGGCGCTGAACAAGCTCAGCTGTTCGCTGCCGAAATTGAAGGCCTTGGGGTCCAGCAGGGCGCGCACCGTCTGTTCCCGCGTGGCGTGGGCGCCCGTGGCAAAGCTGCGGCAGGTGATGAAATACTGGGCGCGCCGCAGCACCACGCCAATGCGCTTGAGGTCGTACAGGTCCAGCTGCCCCTGGCGCCGGGCGGCGCGGATGCGCTTGGCGCTTTTGACGCCGATGCCCGGCACGCGCAGCAGCATCTCGTAGCTGCAGGTGTTCACGTCCACGGGAAACAGCTCCAAATGGTGCAGCGCCCAGTTGCATTTTGGGTCGAGATAAGGGTCGAATTCCTGGTGCTGTTCATCCAAAATTTCGCCTGCGGAAAAGCCGTAAAAGCGCAGCAGCCAATCGGCCTGATACAGCCGGTGCTCCCGCAGCAGCGGCGGCTTGGTGTCCTTGGCAGGCAGCAGCGTGTCCTCGGCCACGGGAATGTAGGCGGAAAAGAACACGCGCTTGAGGGAGTAATGATGATACAGCCCCTCGGTGAGGCGCAGGATCTGGA
The DNA here is from genome assembly GCA_958403605.1 of uncultured Oscillospiraceae bacterium. Lineage (GTDB taxonomy): Bacteria > Bacillota > Clostridia > Oscillospirales > Ruminococcaceae > Ruthenibacterium. The sequence goes on along the minus strand of CATXYA010000005.1, from coordinate 10,802 downwards.
AGTCCGTCTCCGGGCTGGCGCCCACGATCATCTGGGTGCTCTGTCCCGCGGGGGCGAAGCGGGGCGTGCCCCGGTACTGCACCAGCTCGGCCTTGTTTTCCACGATGCCCGTACTCACCTGCTTCATGGGCGCCAAAATGGCGGCCTTCGTCTTGTTGGGCGCCAGGAGAGAGAGGCTGCGCTCGCTGGGCAGCTCGATGTTCACGCTCAGCCGGTCCGCCAGCAGCCCCAGGCGGCGCACCAGCAGCGGGTCCGCGCCGGGGATGGTCTTGGCATGGATGTAGCCGCGGAAGTGGTACTCGGTGCGCAGCAGCTCCAGCGCGCCGATCATCTGCTCCATGGTGTAATCCGGGTCCCGCAGCACGGCGCTGGACAAAAACAGGCCCTCGATGTAGTTGCGGCGGTAGAACTGGATGGTCAGCTCCGCCAGCTCCCGCGGGGTGAACGCCGCCCGCGGCACGTCGTTGGTCACGCGGTTGACGCAGTACTTGCAGTCATACCGGCAGGCGTTGCTCATGAGCACCTTCAACAGGCTGATGCAGCGCCCGTCGGCGGCAAAGGCATGGCACAGCCCGGCGGCGACGGCGCTGCCAAGGCCCGTGTCGTTGCCCGCCCGGTCCACGCCGGAGGACGTGCAGGCCACGTCGTATTTGGCGCTGTCGGTGAGGATGGTCAGCTTTTCCATCAGGTCCATGACAAATTTCCTCCCTGAAAAAAGGTGCAAAAAAGAAAGGGTCCGCCCCAACGGGCCCTTCGTTTTCTCGAAAAAAATCACTCCGGCTCGGGCTGGCCGTTATCCAGGCAGAAGGGATGCCCGGCGGGGTCCAGCAGGGTGCGGGAGGTGGCGAAATACTGCGTGGAGGCCAGCGTGGCGCCGCAGGAACAGGCGAAGGCCACTGCGGTTTCCAGGTCCGGCACGTGCCAGTCGAGATGCAGCATCTGGTTCTGTCCCTCCGGGGCCCAGGGCCACACGGGCGGCACATAATCCGGCACAGCTTGGAATGCCAGCGTGAACCCCATGGGCGAAGCCAGGGCGGCCCAGCTGGGCCCAGCTTCCTCCCGGGGCCAGCCCAGGAGGCGGTGGTAAAAATCCGCCAGGGCATCGGCGTCGGCGCAGTCCAGCACAATGCCGGACAAGGTGCAATCCCAAGCCATCCGCGTTTTCCCTCTTTCCCTAAAATTTCGCTTCCGACAGCTCCAAGGCCTGCCGCCAGGCGGGGGCCGGGCCGTCGTCGCTCCAATATTCTTCCAGATGCGAAATTTTGCCCTGCGCGTCAAAGGTGACAAGGCTCAGCGCGTGAAAGGAAGCCCCGCCGCCCTGTACCAGCGTGACGGTGAGCCAGCGCCCGTCGGCCAGCGCGGCCGTCTGCTCCACGCCGCCGCGCCACTGGCCGGGGTACTCGCAGTTGGCGCGGATGTAATGCGGGACGGTGAAGCGCTCCCGCGTGTTGGGCCACAGCACCTGGGCCTGCGGTGCAAACCAGCGCGCCAGGGCCGCGGCGTCCTGCCGCAGCACGTCCTGCCAGAAGCCGCGCAGCAGGCAGGGGCGGAAAAAGCCCTGCCGCAGCACTTCGGCCCATAAAAACGGCGTGATGGCGGGATAGGTGAGCTGACCCGGCTCCGGCAGGGTGGGAAACAGCCTGGTCTCGGCCATCTCGCTCTCCGGCAGCGGCCCCAGACGGTGCACCTGGGCCACGTAGATGCGCCCGCCCGACACGCTGCCCGCGGGCCCGGCCTGGTAATCACACAGTGGGGTCAACGTGAAGTCGACGGCGCCGCTCTCCTCCCACACCTCGCGGCGGGCGGCCTGCTCGGGCGTCTCGCCGGGCTCGATGTGCCCGCCCTGGGTCTCCCAGGTGGCGCGGGCCCGGTGGCGGCTCAGCAGCAGCCGGCCCTGCCATTCACAAAAGGTCACCACATAGCGGTATTCCGCCAGGGCGCCCACGGGGAACAGGGTGCTTTCCGTCTCCAGAAATGCCAAAATGGCTTCCTCGCCGCCCAGGGCGTCGTAATCGCCCGTCAGCAGGCCGGGGTGGTGGTAACGCACCCCCGCGGCCTCGTCCGACGCCAGGCGCTTTAAAAGGGCGGCTTCCCCGTGGGCGGCGGCAAAGCGCCCAAAGGCGCGCACCCGCGGCTTTTGCAGCATCGGCTCGCCGCAGGGGAACGCGGGACACTGCCAGCACCCGGCAAGGCCCTTGGCGCGGCAGCACGCCGCCATGCGGCAGGCCGCCGCGTTTTGGCAGCCGCCGCTGCGGCAGCCGGAACAGTTGGCATTTTCACTGCACACGCAGCAGGCCAGCCCGCAGAATGCCAATCCTTTTGTCGCGTCCATCACAAAACCTTCTTTAAAAGTCCGGATTATGGGACTTGATACTTGGTATGCTGAAACCAGTGGCTCACCACTTGGCTTTCGTCTCCACCACTTTGCCCGCGATATAGAGGTGGTCCAGGTCTTCTCCCACCAAGATCTGCGAGGGATAGGCGGGGTTGAAGGGCTGCAGCACCACGGTGCCGCCGCGCACGACATACTTTTTCAACGTGCCCTCGCCCTCGCCGAAGACAACGACCCCCAGGTCGCCGGATTCCAGCGAGCCCTGCCGGTGCACCAGGGCCAGATCGCCGTCGCTGATGCGCGGCTCCATGCTGTCGCCCTTTACTTTTAAATAAAAGTAAGAGGCCGGGTCTTTGACGCGGGCGTACTCCTCGCCGTAATCCTCCTCCATGGCCAGCGCGCCGTAACCGGCGCGCACGGTGCCGATGACCGGGATCAGGTGCTCTCCCGCCGCGCGGTAGGCGGCCACGGGCCGCTCGCTTTCCTCGGCGCCCACCCCCAAAAGATAATCGGCGCTGACGCCCAGCATTTCGGCGATGGTGGCCACGGCGGCGGGCGGCGGCGTACAGCGCCCCGTCTCCCATTTTCCCACGGCCTGCTGGCTGACCCCCAGCGCTTTGGACAGGACGGATTGGCTGATGCCCCGCAGCTTGCGCAGCTCCTTTAACCGTTGTGCAAACATTCGATCCGCTCCTTTCTATGTTCTGCTTTCATTCTACTACGGTTGGTAGTGGTTGTAAAGGCAAAAATTTCAAAAAATTGTAAAAAAAGTTGTTAGAAATCCTTGACAACAACCAGCGGTTGTATTAGGATGGACACAAAGGAAGCTGCCGCTGGAAACGGCAAGAGGAGGAACCCAAAATGGAAAAGAAATTGGCAAGTGCGATCCTGCGCACCTCGGTGGTGCTGTGCTTTGTGGGGGCGGCGGCGTTTTTAGGCGCGGTGTTCAACGGCGGCTTTCAGATGCTGCTCAGCCCCGCGCTGCTGTGCCTGGGCGTTGCGGCCTATCAGGCGGAAGTGCGGCTGGGCCAGGCGGAGGCCCGTCGGGCGAAATCAGCCCTGCGCGTCGTGCGCGGCGGCAAGGGCCCGATGAAGGCGGCGTAAATGCGGGTCTGAAAGGCGCGGTGCCTTTCTTACGCCGCCACGCCTAACAAGGCGGGAGCTTCTGCGGAGGCTCCCGCCTTTTTTCGGCCATGTGAGCCATCCCTGACCCACGGCCCTAGAGGTGAATTGTTTTTTTATTGCTGCGCAATAAAAAATTCCATCTTAATGACCCTGTTTCTCGCCGCTTGCGCGGCAACCGAAACAGATGGCAAAAAAAATAGCCTGCGGCTATTTTTTATTGCTGCGCAATAAAAAACTCATCTTAATGGCCCTGTTTCTCGCCGCTTGCGCGGCAACCGAAACAGATGGCCGAAAAAATAGCCTGCGGCTATTTTTTATTGAAATTTTCTCCCGTGGCTTTAGAACCCCAGCGCTTCGCCCACCAGCAACACCTTGATGCGTCCCTTTTCCCGGCTGAAACGCTGCACCGTGTACGTGCAGCAGATGCGGCCCGGGCTTTTGCAGTGCATGCAGACGCCCGTTCCGGCGCAGGGCGTCTTGCAGGCAAGACGCTTTGCGTTGGCGGGGGCGGCGATGGTCTCCAGCCGGTGCTCGGCGGCGGCCAGGTCGGGCACGATCTTGTTCCAGCCCACCACCAAAATGACGCTGGCGGGGCCGAACGCGATGGCGGCCACGCGGTTGCCGTTGCCGTCTACGTTGAAAATTTCGCCCGCCTCCGTCACGGCGTTGGCAGAGGAAAGGTAGCAGTCGGCGGAAAAGCAGCTGCGGTACAGCTTGCCCAACTCCTCACCGGAGAGGCCGGGGGCGTAGCGGTCCAGGAATTGGTATTCCCCGCTGCGCAGAAACTCGATGACGCCGCATTCGTCCAGTGTGGCGCTGCCGCCCACGCCCACGCTGGCCCCCGCCGGGATCAGCTGGCGCAGCAAGGGCAGCACTTCCTCTTTACTGTTGAGGCAGTAGGCCTCCATATTGTTTTTGCGCAGCGCCTCCGCGGTGCGCTCCAAGCGCTGGCGAACGACGTCCTGTAACGCAGGATGCATCAAAACCCCTCCCAATCATAATTGTTATTTCTATTATACAGTATCCGCTGCCGATTGAGAAGTGGGGGAACGCCGTCCGCGCTGGGGCAAAAAAATCCCGCCTCCGAAGAGGCGGGAAACAAGAGCTTTAGAGGAGCGGTAACAGTTCCGGCAGCCGGCCGATCACCGGCGCGCCGGTGGCGGCAAGCGTCTGGGGCGGCTGATGGCCGCCGGAGAAAAGGACGCACCCGGTGCCCAGGGCCTGAGCCACCTCCCAATCGTGAAGGGTGTCGCCCGCCAGCACGGCTTCGGCGGGGTCCAGGCCGCTGGCGGCCAGCCAGGCGGCGCCGCGCGCCACTTTGCTGTGGGCGTAAAAATCACCCAGGCCCAGCACCGCTTCAAAATAGCCGTCCAGGCCGAAATAGGCCAGCTCGGCCGTCAGCGCATCTTCCCGGGACGCCGACAAGACCACCTGCCGCATGCCGCGCGTTTGCAGCTCGGCCAAGACATCCCGCGCACCGGGCTGCAAGGGACAGCGAAGCCGCGCGGCAGTGTAGGCCGCAAACCATTCCGCCGCCAGCTCCTCATACGGATGGCGGGAAAAATCGAACCCCGCGCGCTGGTAATAATCCCGAATGGGAAACCCGAATACTCCGCGGTACGCCTCCACGCCGCCCAAGGGCGGGTAGCCGTGGCGCGCCAGCAGTTCGTCCAGCAGGCGGGCGCACAGGGCGACGTCGTCCAGCAAGGTGCCGTTCCAATCCCAGATCACGGTGGCAAGGGTCATGTCACTTCTCCAAACAGCTGCCGCAGTTGGGGCTGCCGCTCGATCAGGGACACCAGGGCCAATCCCAGCACCCCGCAGCTGACCGCCTGCCCCAGGCCCACAGTCAGCATATTGAACGCCAGCACCGGCAGGCTGGCCGTCTCCGGCATAAAAATATACGTGATCTCCGCGCCCACCACCACGGCGTTCACCAGGATGGGGGGCAGGCAGGCCGCCAAGGGCAGCCCCTTGACACGGATGCCGCGCAGCTTCCAGGTCATCACCGCCGCCAGGAAGGTGGCCAGCGTGCCGAACAGCATGTCCCAGGGGCTCATGCTGAACAGGTTGCTGAGGAAGCAGCCCAGCGTGACGGCCCAGATGGCGTCCGGGGTGAACAAGGGCAGCAGTGTCAGCGCCTCGCTGACGCGCACCTGGACGGGCCCGTAAGAAAAAGGCTGCAGTGCCAGGCATAAGGCCACATAGATGCCGGCAATCAGCGCGGCGCGGACAAGGCGGACAAGGTTACTCGTCATAGCAAATACTCCAGCGAAATCATTTTACCCGCGCGGCATCGCCAATCCCGCGCAGGTGTCCGCGGGGCAAAGCCCGCGGCAGGCCTAAAAGAGAGCTTCTGCCCCCAAAGTTGCCTGTATGTGACAATATAGCACAAATCGGGAAAATGTGCTATACTATTTCCATTCTTTTTCTGGAGAGTGACGTCCCATGCGCTTGCAGGCGGCCAGAGCGGCCTTTCCCCACACGGTGCCCGTGCTGACGGGCTATTTGTTTTTGGGGATGGCGTACGGCATTTTGATGGACAGCGCCGGGTATCCCTGGTGGCTGGCCGTGCTGATGAGCCTGGTGGTGTACGCGGGCTCCATGCAGTACGCGGCGGTGCCGCTGCTGGCGGGCGGAGACCCCATCGGCGCGTTTTTTCTGGCGCTGATGATTAACGCGCGGCATCTGTTTTACGCGCTCTCCATGCTGGAGCGTTACCGCACGGCGGGTAAACGCCTGCCGTATTTGGTGTTTTCGCTCACGGACGAGACGTTTTCCGTCAACGTTTCCGCCCCGGTGCCCGAGGGCATAGAGCCGCCTGTGTTTTGGACGTGGGTCTCGGCGCTGGACCAAAGCTATTGGGTGATCGCCACCGCGGTGGGAGCCGCCGTGGGCGGCGCGCTGCCCTTCAACACCGCAGGCATCGAATTTGTGATGACGGCGTTGTTCGCCTCCATCGTCACGGGCCAATGGCTGCAGGGCAGGGAACACCGTCCCGCCCTGGCCGGGTTTGCCGCCAGCGCGGCATGCCTGTGGCTGTTTGGCCCGTCCAACTTCATCCTGCCCGCCATGGCGGCCATCGTGGGGGCGCTGCTGCTCCTGCGCGGGCCCATCGAGCGGCGGGAGCGGGAACAGGAGGCGGCAGCATGCTGAAAACCTTAGGCGTGGTGGCGCTCATTGCGTTGGCCACTATTCTGACACGGGCCGCGCCGTTTGTTCTGATGCCCGCGGGCAAGCCGCTGCCGCCGTTTTTGGCGTATCTGGGCAAGGTGCTGCCCGGCGCGGTGATGGCGATGCTGGTGGTGTACTGCCTCAAGGACGTGCCGCTGGCCGCGGCGTCCCACGGCCTGCCGGAGCTGCTGGCCCTGGCCGCCGTGGTGGCGCTGCACGTCTGGAAGCGCAACACGCTGCTCAGCGTGGGCGCGGGCACCGCGCTGTACATGCTGCTGATGCAGGTGGTGTTTGTGTGAACAGAGATCGGTAATTTGGAAAATCGCAAGGGGAGGAGAGGCCGGTGGAGATCACCCTGCAAAAGGCGGAGTGGAAGGACTGCGCGGAACTGCACCGCATGCAGTTGGCCGCTTTCCGGCAGTTGCTGGAGACTTACCACGATACTGCCACCAATCCCGGCGCGGAGCCGCTGGAAAAGGTCGAGCGGCGGATGAAACAGCCGGAGACGGATTACTATTTTCTCTGTCTGGGCACGCAAAAGATCGGCGCGGTGCGGGTGGTGCGGCTGCCGCAGGCGCGGTGCCGTATTTCACCCATCTTCCTTTTGCCGGAATTCTGGGGCAAAGGGTTTGCCCAGCAGGCACTGCGGGCTGTAGAAGGGTGTTATCCGCAGACCGCCGTCTGGCAGCTGGACACCATCCAGGAAGAAGCCAAGCTGTGCCACCTCTATGAAAAGCTGGGCTACCACCGGACGGGAGAGGAAAGGCAGCTGCAGGATCATTTGACGATCGTGGATTATGAGAAAAAGGGCAGCCTCATGTGAGGCTGCCCTTTTTGCGGTCATACTGCGGTTTCTTCTTTTTCTTTTTGACGAAAAAGCCGAAATCGCCGATCTTTTTGCCCAGGGCGAAGTATTCGCCGTGGGCGTAGGCGCACAGGCCCGCCTTTGCCAGGCGCAGCTTGCCGTCCTCGCCCACCAGGGCCGGGTCCACCAGCACGCTGACGATATCGGCCAAAAACATGTCATGGCTGCCCAATGGGACGACCTCAGTCACCCGGCAGGCCAGGGAAAGGGGGCTCTCGCCGATCATGGGGCAGGAAAAGCCCTCCACCGGCAGGGGCGTCAGGCCCGTCTTTTTCAGCTTGTCCTCGTCGCGGCCGCTGCGCACGCCGCAGTAATCGATGGCGCGCACCATGGCGGCGGTGGGCAGGTTGATGACGAACTCGCCGCCGGCCTTGATCAGCCCGTGGCTGTAGCGCTCGGGCCGCACGGAGATATACGTCTTCGGCGGCTGGGAGTTAAGGATGCCCGTCCAGGCGATGGTGAGGGCGTTGGGCTGCTCCAGGGTGCCGCAGCTCACCAGCGCGGGCGGCACGGGGGAGAGCAGGGTCGCGCCCTTCCAAACGATTTTTTCCATTTAATGTGTTTCCTTTTCTTTGTCGTCGCCAAAGGTCGTCTCGCCGATGATGAACCGCGGACGGGCCTTTGTCTCGTTGTAAATTTTACCCACGTACTCGCCGATGACGCCCAGGCACAGCAGCTGCACGCCGCCCATGAAGAAGATGGCGCAGATCATGCTGGACCAGCCGGACACTGTGCTGCCGAACAGCTTTGTCAGCAGCACCCACACGATGCCGATGCAGCTGACCAGGCTGATGAAAAAACCCAGCCCCGTGATGATGCGGATGGGCTTCACCGACAAGCTGGTGATGCCGTCGAAGGCGAAGGAGAGCATCTTTTTCAGCGGATAATGGCTCTCGCCCGCCAATCGCTCGGCCCGCTCGTAGTACACGCTGGAGCAGCGGTATCCCACCAGGGGCACCAAGCCGCGCAAAAACAGGTTGACCTCCTTGAATTGGGCCAGCCCCTCCAGCGCCCGCTTCGACAGCAGGCGGTAATCGGCGTGGTTGTACACCGTCTCGGCGCCCAGGGCGCGCATCACCTTGTAAAACCCTTCGGCGGTGGTGCGCTTGAACCAGGTGTCCGTGGTGCGCTTCGAGCGCACGCCGTACACCACGTCCACGCCCGCCAGGTACTCGTCGATCATCTGGTCCATGGCGTTGATGTCGTCCTGGCCGTCGCAGTCGATGGAGATGGTGACGTCCGCCAGGTCCTTGGCGGTCATCAGGCCCACCAACAGGGCGTTTTGGTGGCCGCGGTTGCGCGAGAGGCTGACGCCCTCGAAATGCCCGTCCTGGGCGGCCAGGCCCTGGATGATCTCCCAGGTCTTGTCCTTGGAGCCGTCGTTGACAAACAGCACGCGGCTGCTTTCGGCGACCTTGCCCGCGGCGGTCAGCTGGCGCAGCTTGTCCAGAAACATACCGCTGGTGACGGGCAGCACGGCTTCTTCGTTATAGCAGGGGATGACGATATAGAGAATGGGCGTTTTTTTCAAAACAGGTCCCTCCTTGCGGTCTCAGCGCCGGGCCGGGCCGTCGTAGACGATGGCAACGGCATTGGGGCCGGTGTTGGTGGAAACGGCGGCCCCCAGCAAAAACAGCTCTTCAGGCGCGTAGCCAAACTCTTTTTTGCACAGCTTCGCCAGCATTTTGCAGTTTTCCTTGTCGGTGCCACCCACCAGATACGGCGCGTCCGGCTCCATGTGCTCCTTGGCGTACTTCACCAGCGCGGGCATGACGGCGTTGTCGCCGCGCACCTTGCCCACCGTCTTGGTGGTGTCGTCGATCATGGTGATGATGGGCTTGAGGCCCAGCAGCTCGCCGGCAAACGCGGCGGCGGCGGAGATGCGGCCGCTCTTTTTGGCGAAGCGCAGCGTGTACATGGAGAGCGCGATCTCGCGCCGGGCAAACTGCTGCTCCAAATATTCCACCACGGTGAGCACGTCGGCGCCGCCCGCCAGCTTTTTGGCCGCCACGCACAGGGGCCAGCCGTAGCCCATGGAGTAGGTGTGGCTGTCGAGCACGTGGATGGCAAGCGGGCTGCCGGGGCGCTCCTCCGCAAACTGCTCTTTGGCCAGCAGGGCGGAATTGTAGGTGTTGGAGCCCGCGGCGTTGATGGAGACATAGATCACGTCCGTGTAGCCCTCATCGTCATACTTGCAGAACTGCTCCAGAAAGCGGATGGACGTGATCTGCGCCGTCTTGGGGATCTCGGCGCATTTCGTCAGCATGTCGTAATACTCCTCGCAGGAAAAATCCGTGCGCTCGGTATAGCTTTGGCCGTCCACCGTGATCAAGAACGGCAGGATATCGATGTGGTATTTGCGCTCCAGCTCGGCCGAAAGATCGCAGGCCGAGTCCGTCAAGACGGCAACTTTACTCATACAGTCACTCCCAGTCGTAATTTCGCAGATGGCCGTGGTCTAAAAGACCGGCAAACTCCTGTTGGCGCAGGGCCTCGTAAACGCCCACCGCCACGGTGTTGGAAAGGTTCAGGCTGCGCGCCCCGTCCCGCATGGGCAAGCGCACGCACCAGGGCTGGTTGTCGTGCAGCAACGCCTCCGGCAGCCCCGCGTCCTCGCGCCCAAACACGAGATAAGCCCCCAAGGGGTAGGCCACGTCGGTGTAGCGCCGGGGCGCTTTGGTGGTGAAATAGTAGAACGGGCCGCTGTTTTTGGCGAAAAAATCGTCCAGGCCCTCATAATAGGTGATGTCCAGCAGGTGCCAGTAATCCAGCCCCGCGCGCTTGAGTTTTTTGTCGTCGACAGTAAAGCCCATAGGCTTTACCAGGTGCAGCCGGGCGCCCGTAGCGGCGCAGGTGCGGGCGATGTTGCCCATGTTCTGTGGGATCTGCGGCTCCACCAACACGATATTCAAAGGGATGCTCAATCCGGTTCCTCTCCTTTATACAGCCGCGGCAGCTGCGCCTCGAAGGGCACGCCAAAACGGGGATCGGCCCCGGCCCCGGCGGCGCAGGCGCAGATGAAATCCGCCGCCCGGCCAATGGCCCGCGGCAGAGAAATGCCGCGCAGCAGCGTGCCCAGCACCGCGGCGCTGAACAGATCGCCCGTGCCGGGAAATTGGCCCGGCACCGGGTCATAGGGCACACACACGGCCCCCACCTCACCGGCACAGACATTGGCGTGGCCGCCCTCGGCAAAGGCGACGCCCGTCAGCACCACCGCGGCGCCGAAGGTCTCCCGCAAAACAGCGGCGCGCGCCAAAGCATCCCGGCGGGACAAGGTGCCCTCCGGGTCCAGCCCCAGCAGCA
>CATXYA010000004.1 GCA_958403605.1 uncultured Oscillospiraceae bacterium | reverse complement strand
AGGAAAGTCATGATTACAGTCTATGTTTATGTGTTGGACACTTTGGCGGATTGGGAGCTGGGGTACGTTACCGCAGAATTGAATTCCGGCAGGTTTTTCAAAAAGGATGCACAGCGCCTCTCGCTGAAAACGGTCGGCTGTTCCAAAGCGGCGGTTCGCACCATGGGCGGAATGACGATCGTGCCCGACTGCACCCTGGAGGAAATAGCAGTGCAGCGGGACCGTGTGCTGCTGCTGCCGGGCGCGGATACCTGGGATGATCCGAAGCACCGCGCCGTCATTGAAAAGGCAGCCGAATTTCTCGCTGCGGGCGCCACCTTGGGCGCCATCTGCGGGGCGACAGCCGCGCTTGCCAACGCTGGGCTGCTGGACCGCCGCCCGCACACCAGCAATGGACCCGGCTTTTTGGAAATGGTCTCTCCGGGCTACCGGGGGCAAAGCTTTTACGTGGAGGACCCCGCGGTGGCGGATGGCAGCCTGATCACCGCCGGCGGTGTAGGCGCGCTGCTGTGGGCAAAACAGATCATTGCGCGCTTGGATGTTTTCGCACCGGACACACTGGAAGCATGGGCCGCCTATTTCAGCACCGGGGAGCCCGCGCATTTCTTTGCCCTGCTGCAAAGCCTGCCCTCCGGCAAGGAAAACGGATAGGCTTTGCCGGCGCGGGCCCTTGCGGAAAGATGGGCGGCCCTGCAATCGCAAAACAGCGGTCACAGGCGCAGAAATGCCAGCACCATCAGCAGCAGGCCCGAGAGATAAGAGAGGTCGAAGGGCAGGCGGCTCAGACGTGTGCCCAGAGCGCAGCCGCCCTTGACGGCAAGCGCCGTCAGCAGCAGGGAGACCACGATGGGCACCCAGATGCCCGTGCCGGACACTGCCGCGCCAAAGCCCACCGTCAGCCCGTCCAAAGAGAGCGCCACCGCCAATGCTGCGGCCTCCCGCAGGGAAAGATGCTGCGAGCCGTCCAGGTCCGCCGCCGCGGCGTCGGCGTAGATGGTGAGGACAAAGTGCAGCTGCGAGGCGGAAAAATGAAGATCGACCCGATGACGGCGGCGGATCTGGTTTTTCAGGAAATTGTCGCACAGCCGCACTAGCCCCATAGCAAACAACAGGCCGAAGCACAGCCAGCGCGTGACGCCGGGCGGCAAAAAGCGGGAGACGAAGGAGCCGGCCAGCAGCGACGCCCCCAGCATGGCGCTGCAAACGGCGCTGATCACCAAGATGGAACCGGCGGGCACACGGATCCTGCCCGCGCCATAAGCGATGCTGGCGGCAAAGGCGTCCGTGGAAAGGGAAGCCACCAAAAGAATGCTTTCCAAGACGTGCAATAAAAAGGGCACCGGCTTCACCTCCCCAGAGTCCCTGCTTCAATCTATTGCCGGCGGGGCAAAAGCGTGCGGGATCCTTTTTCGGAAACGCCTGCCGCTTTCAGCGGCTCCCGACAAAAAGCGGAGAATTGTGAAACATAATTCACAAAAAGTTAAAAAATAGTCCCTGCGGAATTGTAAAGATTACACAGAACTTTCTTGAAATGGGCGGGGAAGGGTGGTATACTAAAATCAGGGAACAAGGCCAAGGCTTTGTCCCAGAGCCGTAAAGGAGGCTGTTTTTATGAAAGTCACATGCACAGGACGGAAGGTAACCCTGAAAGACACCTTTTTGCAGCGTGTCGATAAAAGACTTGCCAAGTTCGACAAGTTTTTCTCGGATGAGGCCGAGGCTCAGGTGACGGTCACCGTGGAAAAGGACTGGCAGACCGTGGAGGTCACCGTACGGGACAAGGGATTCACCAGCCGTGCGGAAAAATCAGCGGACCGCATGGAGGATGCTTTTGACGACGCTGTGGACCTGCTGACCCGCCGCATTGTGAAAAACCGCAAAAAGCTGGACAGCCGGATCGTGCAGCCTGTGGTACAGGCTTATGCCGAGGAAGAACATGTGGCCGAGGAAGAGGAAAGCTATCATGTCATCCGCGAAAAACGCTTCCCGGTGAAACCCTGCACGGTGGAAGAGGCGATTTTGGAGATGAACATGCTGGGGCACGAATTCTTCCTGTTCCGGGACGCGGATACCGACGAGGTGCACGTGGTCTACCGGCGCAAAAACGGCACCTACGGTGTGCTGATCCCCGAGCGTTCTTAAAAGAGAAAAGGACGGGGGCCGCGATTGCGCGGCCCCCGTTTTTGTGTTATGATACAAGGTAGTTTCCGGGACGTTTCCGCGGAAAACATCGGACATTGAAGGAGTGCCATTTTGGAATATCAATTTGTTGCCCCGTGCTACTTCGGCACGGAGAGCGCCGCCGCTTTCGATTTTAAACGCATTGGCGCCAAAGACGTGACGGTCACGGACGGGCGCGTCGCCTTTCGGGGCGATGCGGACGTTTTGGCGGCGGCCAATCTGCAAAGCCGCTGCGCCGAGCGGGTGTTATTGCTTTTGAAGACCGCGGCAGTCCACACCTTCGACGAGCTGTTCGACGCGGTGTCCGCGGTGCCCTGGGAGGAGCTGCTGCCCGCCGACGCGGCCTTTCCCGTCAAGGGTTCCAGCCTTTCCAGCCAGCTTTCCAGCGTGCCCGCCTGCCAGAGCATCGTCAAAAAGGCGGTGGTGGAACGCCTCAAGCGCGGCCATCACGTCCAGACGCTGCCGGAGACGGGCGCGGTGTACAAGCTGCGGTTTTCTATCCGCAAGGATGTGGCGGAGTTGTTTTTGGACACCTCCGGCGACGGCCTGCACAAGCGCGGCTACCGCCGCAACGCCACGCTGGCGCCCATCAAGGAGACGCTGGCCGCGGCGATGATCGACCTGGGCCGCATTTACCCGGATACCGTGGCGCAGGACCCGTTCTGCGGCTCCGGCACGCTGATGATCGAGGCCGCGATGAAGGCGGCCAACATCGCCCCCGGCCTGCGCCGCCGCTTCGCCGCCGAGCACTACGCCTTTGTGCCCGCGGAGGCTTGGGCGCGCCAGCGGGCCAAGGCGCTGGAGGAGATCCGCAAGGACGCCTCCTTCGAGGGCGTCGGCTATGACATCGACCCCGCTGCCGTGGAGGTGGCCAACGCCAACGCCAAAAAGGCGGGCGTGGAGCGGTACTGCCGCTTTGCCGTGGCGGACGTGCAGGAATTCGCGCCGCCCGCGGGCTGCATGGTCTTCACCAACCCGCCCTACGGCGAGCGCCTGGGCGATTTGGCGGGCGCGGCCCGGCTGGAGGCCGCGCTGGGGCGGCGTTTGGCGCAGTTTCCGGTGCGCGGCGCGTATATCATTACGGCGGACGCTGATTTTGAGCAGCACTTCGGCCAAAAGGCCCGCCGCCGCCGCAAGCTTTACAACGGCATGATCCCGTGCCAGGTGTATATGTACTTCTAAGGAGGCGTTTCCATGGTCCATTACTGCATTTACTGCGGCGCCGCGCTGCCGCCGGACGCACAGCTTTGCCCCCGCTGCGGACGCTTGGTGCCGGAGGTGGAAGCGCCCGCGGAACCCACCGCCGCCGTGGCCCCGGAAGAAGCTGTGGAACCGGACACGCTCCCGGCACAGGAAGCTGCCGCGGAGCCGGAACAGGCTGCCGAGCCGCCCGCCGGGCCGCAAGAGCCTGTGCCGCCGCAGCCGGTGACGGAAGAACTGCGTCCCACGCCGCTTCAGCCGCCGCAGGAGCTGGAGGAACAGCCCGTTCCGCCGCGGCCCGCGCCGCGTCCTGCCGCGCCCAAGTACGCCCCAGTGGGCATGGAGCGGGCGGCTCAGCAATTTGCACGGCCCCAGGCGGATCTGCTGACCACCGGCGGGGTGCTGGGCCTGGTGCTGCTGGGCCTGCTGCCCCTGGTGGGGTGGATCGTCCTGCTGGTGTGGGCGTTCGATTCCGCGTCCGGCCCCAATCACCGGGCGCTGGCCAAGGGGCTGCTGCTGGCAAAGGTCCTGCTGCTCATTCTCTGCCTGCTCTTGGTGGGACTGCTGATGGCCTTCGCCTGGATGCTCCCGCCGTATTATTGGTATTGAACCTTAAAACACCCCCTGCAACAGCTTTCCATGGTTGTTGCAGGAGGTGCTTTTCATTGTTTTGCTTGATCGATCGCCGCATCCCAGGCCCGGTAGGGAACGCCGTCCCCGGCGTTCCGCCGCTGAAAGTCAGAATGGGGGGACCTTCTTGTCTTGTGCAGCGCCTTGTTGTGGAAACGCCCCCCGAAAAGCCGCCTTTGTTGGAGTTCCCTACATCTTCGCAAAGCCATGGCCCGCTGATCCCAACCTGTGCTATTTCATAGGGAGCGGAACGCCGGGGACGGCGTTCCCTACAGAGGCAACTGCTTATTCTTTACATGCCGTTTTGCAACGCGCGCTTGTCTTTTCAGCAGAACCGCCAAAACGGCGGCGGAATTTTCGGCGCCCGGACACCCGCCGGGACTGGTATAATAACCTCATGGCGTTCCCAAAATCAAAGATTTTGACGCCTGAGAGAGCATTGAATCATGCAAAACCGCAGAGCCGGGGTTTTATTGCCGGAACCTGCGCGTGTTCTACACGCGTAGGCGCAATAAAATTCTTGCGCAGCAAGAAACCGGTTTGCCCGCTTTTCGCAGAAAATGCCAGCCTTTGGCTGGCAAGGGCACGCGGTTTTGTGGTGGCCGCTGCGCGGCGTCATGGTAGAATACAAACGGGAGTTCACAGAAAAGAGGGGAAAATGTCATGGCTGTTTTGAAACGCATTCTGAAACTGGTCGCCGCGGCGGCGCTGGCGCTGCTGATCCTATTGGTCGTCCTGCTGGAGCTGCCATTTTTGGGCGCCAGCGCCGGGACCGGCGACGTCGACTATTCCCATTGGATGCGCGAGACGCTGTCAGGGCCGGAGCGGCTGGTGGATATCGCTATGCTGGGCGCGCACGACGCGCTGACGGCGGAGATGCAGCGGTCAAGCAAGGTAGATGCGGCCTCCGTGGCCGCGCCCTTCCAGCTGGGCATCTGCAAAAGCCTGGGCTACCGCCAAAGCAAGACCCAGTTGGCCAGCGTTTCGGAGCTGCTGGCAGGAGGCGTGCGGTACTTCGATCTCCGGGTCACCCGGGACGCGGACACCGGGGAATTCTACACGGTCCACAATTATTACGGCGCTCCCTTGGCCCAGTGCCTGGCGGCGTTCACCGCCTTTTTGGCGCAGCACCCGGGCGAGGTGCTGATCCTCGATTTCCAACACTGCTATGACGCCACCGCCGCGGACGGGCTGCTGACGGGCGCGCATGGGGAAGAGCTGGATGCGCTGGTCGCGCAAAGCGGTCTGCTGGCATATGCCCAAACGCCCCGGCTTGCCGATGCCACCTATGGGGAAGTGACCGCAAGCGGCAGCCGCGCCGCCTGCCTGATACTGCGCAAAAATGTGGGGGACAGCGCGGTGTTCCTGGACTATGCGGCCAGCATCTACAGCCCCTGGTCCAACACCGACAGCGCCGGGGTGGTGTTTGACGACTTGGACGCCCGGGCCGCAGACGTGGAGGCGGGTGCCGTGAGCCGGGATGTTTTCCGGGTGCAGCAGGCGGTGCTGACCATGCAGGCCAGCCCCTCCGGCATCTGCAAGGCCATCGCCAGCTGGTCGCTGCTGCGCCGAGCACAGGGCTTCAACGCCCGGCTGGCGGACCGGCAGCAGGAAACCTGGCTGCGCGCGCTGCCCATCGTGATGACCGACCACACCCTCAGCACCCGGGGCGGCGCCCACGCGCGGCTGATGGAACAGATCCTCGCGTACGACCGAGCGCTGGCGTAAAAATGGCCGTCCGGGGAAAACTGAAAAAGAACGGCGGTTCCCTATCGGGCATGAGATGCGGCTATCGATCAAGCCAAATCATAGAAAACACCGCCTGCAGCAACGATGAGAAGTTGCTGCAGGCGGTGTTTCTTTGGGCGCTATTTTGCAACGCGTGTTTTTTGTCTGTTGGTCGTTTGAAGTACGGAAGGGCGGTCTTGAGAGGTGGTTATTTCCCACGGCGGCCAATGGCCGCCGCTACGGGTGGACAGGCTTGCGGGCGCCCCGCGGCCTTTCCGATCCCTCACAAAAAGAAGGGCGCATTTGGTGCGCCCTTCTTTGTTTTATTTCATCAATTCGCACACGCGGTTGGCGTAGGCCACGGGGTCCTCGATGGGCAGGCCCTCGATGAGGCGGGCCTGGTCGTACAGCAGCAGGCTGTAGGCGGCCAGCTTGTCCTTGTCACCGTCCGCCTGGGCTTTTTCCAGGGCCGCAAACACGGCGTGGCTGCCGTTGAGCTCCAGCACCTTGCGGCTCTCCACCTTTTCCTGCTGGGCGGGCATGCTGTTGAGCACCTTTTCCATCTCAATGGACAAGGGGCCGCTGGAGGACAGGCACACGGGGTGGCTCTTCAGCCGGTCGCTCAGGCGCACCTCGGCCACTTTGCCCTCCAGAGCTTCCTGCATGGCGGAAAAGAGGTCCTTGTGCTCCTCGTTTTTCTTTTTCAGCTCTTCCTTTTCCTCTTCGGTCTCCAGGCCCAGGTCGTCGCCGGAAATCTTGCGAAACTCCTTCTTGTCATACTCCCGCAGCATCTGCAGCACGAATTCGTCCACGTCGTCCGTCAGGTAGAGGATATCGAAGCCCTTGTCCAGCACGCGCTCGGCGGCGGGTAGCTTCGCCAGCTTCTCCACGCTCTCGCCCGCGGCGTAATAGACATATTGTTGGCTCTCGGCCATGGCGTCCACATACTCCCGCAAGGAGATGAGCTTGTTCTCCTTGGCGCTGTGGAACAGCAGCAGGTCCTGCAGCACGTCCTTGTGCGCGCCGAATTCCGCATAGCAGCCCACTTTCAGCTGCAGGCCGAAGTTGCCGAAGAATTTGTCGTATTCCTCGCGCTCGCTCTTCATCCAGGCGGTCAGCTCGTTTTTGATTTTGCGCTCCAGGGTATTGCGGATCAGGCGCAGCTGACTGTCGTGCTGCAGCATCTCGCGGCTGATGTTCAGCGAGAGGTCCTGGCTGTCCACCAGGCCGCGCACGAAGCTGAAGTAATCGGGCAGCAGATCGGCGCATTTCTCCATGATTAGCACGCCGCTGGCATAAAGCTGCAGGCCCTTTTCATACTCTTTGGTATAGTAGTTATAGGGCGCGCGGGAGGGGATGAACAGCAGCGCATTGTACGTGGCCGTGCCCTCGGTCTTGGACTGGATGACCTTGGCGGGCTCGCTCCAATCGCCGAACTTCTCTTTGTAGAAGCTGTCGTACTCTTCCTTGGTGACCTTCTTTTTGTCCCGCTTCCACAGCGGCACCATGCTGTTGAGCGTCTCGTCCTCGACATAGTCCTCGTAATCCGGCGTCTTGTACTCGCCCTTTTCGTCCTTGTCGGAGCCCTCCACCATGCGGCTCTTGTGGCGCAGCATCTTGATGGGATAGCGGATGTAATCGGAATACTTCTTCACCAGCTCCGTCAGGCGGTATTCCTCCAGGTAATCACTGTATTTCTCATCATCCGTGTCCTCTTTCAGGCACAGGATGATCTCGGTGCCCGGGGCCTCTTTTTCGCAGGCCGTCAGCGTGTAGCCCTCGGCGCCCTTGGACTCCCACTTCCAGGCCTCGTCACTGCCGAAGGCGCGGCTGATCACCGTCACCCTGGACGCCACCATGAACGCCGAGTAGAACCCGACGCCGAACTGGCCGATGATGTCGATCTTGTTGCCCTGCTCGTTTTCCTGCTTGAAATCCAGGCTGCCGCTTTTGGCGATGGTGCCCAGATTCTTTTCCAGCTCTTCCTTGGTCATGCCGATGCCGTTGTCGGACACGGTGAGCACGCGGGCCTCCTTGTCGGGGGCGATGCGAATGCAGAGGTCTTTCTTTTTCAGCGTCACGCTGTCATCCGTCAGGCTGCGGAAATACAGCTTGTCCACCGCGTCGCTGGCGTTGCTGATGAGCTCGCGCAGAAAGATCTCTTTGTGGGTGTAGATGGAGTTGATCATCAAATCAAGGAGCCGTTTCGACTCCGCCTTGAATTGTTTGACTGCCATTTGAAATGCGCCTCCTGAATTTTTAGCACTCTAATACATTGAGTGCTAATTTAGAATACACCATTTGGATCAAAACTGCAAGAGATTTCATAAAAAATTTATAATTAGGACTTTTCACCCTTCTTTTCACCTCTAAAATGTGAGGTTTCCCGGTGATTTTGTCAAAGCCACTTGCGCGAATTTCACATTTGCGGTAAGATATACAAAGATTCTAACAATAAAGGCGGTGTTTTTTGTGCCCAAACTGGACTTCTTTTCCGGCCAGCCCGACGATGAGGCCAAGGCGTCGAAAGAGGCATCCGGCGCATCCGGTTCCGGCGACAGCTGGGACGATGCGTTTGCTGGCATGCAAAAACTGGATCTATTTGAAGACGACCCCCAGGAGGTAAGCGTGCCCGAGGCCGCGGCCCCGGACGTGACGCAGGTGTTTTCCGTGCCGGAAACGCCCGTTGCCGCCGCGCCGGAACCGGCGCTCCAGGCCGCGGACCAAAAAGAAGCGGTGGGGAAATCGGTTTTCGAGAGCTTGTTTGCCGACGACGATTTTGAAGAGGAAGAACCCGTGCGGCCCGCCAAGAGCGGCCTGTTCGGCTCCCGCGGAAAGGCCAAGAAGGAAGCGCCGGCCCAGGCGCCTGTGTTTGCCGGCCTGTTTGACGACGATCCGGAGGAGGACGCCCCGTCAGCCCCGGCGCCGCTGACGGAGGTGGCGCCGGTCACTCTGGCGGCGGAGCCTGCTTCCCAGCCGGAGCCCGAACCCGTTCCCGTGATGCTTCCGGAGCAGGAGCCCGTCACCATCAATGTTGCGCCGCCCGCCCCGGCGGAGCCCGCGCCGCAGCCTGCGGCGGTGCCCGTCTTTTCGGAGGAAAAGGTGCCGGAAAGCGAGCCCGCGCCCTCCCGCAGCCCGTCGGGCCGTGTGAAGCCCATCGATTGGCATGCGGATCTGCTGTCGAGCATCCAGCCCGCGCAGACGGCCCGGCCTGCGGCGGTGCCCGGCGTCCCCGCGGCGCCGTCCGTGCCGCAGCCAGCCGCGCCCATGGAAGAACCGGCGTGGAAGCCCATCCTGGAGAGCGCGATGATGGAGCGCTCGGAGGAGCCGCTGGACTATACGGCGGACGAGGCGGCCACCCGCACGTTTGTGCCCGGCAGTGTGCCGGAGTCCCCTGTGCCCCTCCAGCCGGAGCCTGCGCCCGTCGCGCCCCGGCATAGCATCGACCAGCCGGACGCTCTGGGGTCCTTGTTTGACGACGACCCGCAGGAGCCGCAGCACAGCGCGAAAGACATTGCGTCCAACATCGCCGCCTCCTTCGACGGCGGGGAAGAGGACTTGTTCGGCGGCTTTGATGATTTCGGCGCCGCCCCGGTGCAGCCTGCGCCCGTACAGCCCCAGGACGCCACCTCGGACGATATTTTCGGCGGCGGCCTTTATGACGCCGACCCCGATGCCGACGACGGCGATTTCGGCGAGGAACCGCCTCCCCGCGCGCCGCGGGCGCGCCGCGTACAGGATTATCCCGGTGGCGGCGGCAACAAAAAGATCGGCATGTTCGTCGCCATTGCCGTGGTCATTTTGGCCCTGCTGGTGGCGGTGTACTTCCTGTTCTTCAACAAGAAGGATCAAAAGGACCCGGTGAACTCGGCTTCGACGCCGCCGGCCAGCGTCAGCACCTCGGCTGCGGCGTCCAGTGAATCCTCCTCGGTGCCCGCAGAACCCGTGCTGGAGGCCATTCCCCGCAACGAGTGGTACTTGCAGCTGGTCAACCGCGAACACGCTCTGGATGCCTCTTATGCGCCGGAGCTGGGCACGGTGGACGGCCAGCAGCTGGACGCCCGCATCGTGGAGCCCATGAACCAGATGATCGCCGCGGCAAAGAACGACGGCATCACGCTGAAGCCGATGGCGGGCTACCGCTCCTACGAGCGCCAGAAGGCCTCCTACGAAAAGGGGACCACCGACTGCCCGCCGGGCGCGTCCGAGCACAATCTCGGCATGTCCGCGGACATCATGAGCACGGAAGACACCAGCTATGACTCAGCGACCTTTGAAAAGACCAAGGCGTTTGCCTGGCTGCAGGAGCGCGCTGCGGAATACGGCTTCATCCTGCGCTATCCCAGCGACAAAAAGGCTGTGACGGGCTTCGATTACGAGCCCTGGCACTACCGCTATGTGGGCAGTGAGCAGGCGGCCAAGATCAAAGCCAGCGGCCTGACGCTGGAGGAGTACCTGGCCCAGCCCAACCCCACGGCTTAAAAAGCACTAAACGCGCGCCGGATTTTGGTTCCGGCGTGCGTTTTTTTGTTTAGAGATTTTGTTTTATAAAAGAGGAAGCTGCAAGAAAACGAGATGTCAATTGTGGAATTGCACGAAATATAGCCATAGATATTGACTTTTTAAACAACTATGGTATGATTTGCCATAAGGGAGGATGAAAACGATGAAATTACTTTCGAATAAATATTACACCATTTCCACCAAGGACGGCCGCGTGCTGGAAATTGCGGACTTCAACTGCGCCAGCGGCGCCGCGGTGCAGCTGTGGGCCGACGCGGCCGAGGACAGCCAGCGCTGGCTGCTGGTCGAGGTGGCGGAGGGTCTTTATAAGCTGGAAAATAAGCTTTCCGGCAAGGTGCTGGACGTCATCGACGCCGGCACGCAAAACGGCGCCTGGGTACACCAGTGGGATTACCTGGGCAAGGACAACCAGCTGTGGAGCCTGGAGCCCGCCAAGCGCGGCTATTACAAGCTGAAATCGAAGCTGTCCGGCCGCGTGCTGGACGTGGTGGACATGAGTGAGGCCAACGGCGCCCGCGTGCAAATTTGGGACGACGTGGCTGGCGACAACCAGCTGTGGAAGCTCACCGAAGTGAAAGAGGCCAAGAAAGCCGCGGAGAAAAAGCCCGTGGAAAAGAAGGCCGCTGCCAAAAAGGCCCCGGTGAAAAAAGCCGCTGCCAAAAAGGCTGTGCCCGCCAAGAAAGCGGAACCCGCTGTGAAGGCCGCGCCTGCCGCGAAAGCGGAGCCTGCGAAAAAGCCCGCGCCGGTGAAAACCGCTGCGCCCGCGCCGAAAGCGGTGGCTGCTCCGGTGGCTGCGCCCGCAGTCAAAGCGCAGCCCGCCGTAAAGGCGGAAGCGCCCAAGACGGCAGAGAAAAAAGCGCCGCTCAAAAAGTAATTTTCCGAGGATCAGAAAGGGGTTGCTGCGAAAGGAGAGGTTCTCCTTTCGCGGCAGCCCTTTCTTTGTGTTTGAAGTATAAAAGCGGTCCATCCTCGTTTTATAGAGTGAAAAAGACCGAGGGGGAACTCATTGATGTCAATGGAACTCATCATTCCCGCTTACGAGCCGGACGGCCGGATGCCGGAATATGTGGAAAGCCTGGTTGCGGCGGGCTTTTCCGGGATCACGGTCGTGGATGACGGCAGCGGCTCGGAATACGAACCGGTGTTCGCCGCGGTGCGCAGGCTGGGCTGCCGGGTCCTCGTTCACGGGGAAAACCGGGGCAAGGGCGCGGCGCTGAAGACCGCGTTCAGCGATATTTTGGCGCGCGGCGGGAAAACGCCGGACGTGGTGACGGTGGACTGCGACGGCCAGCACACGGTGGAGGACGTCCAGGCCGTGTGCGCGGCCATGGAGGAGCACCCCGGCACGCTGGTGCTGGGCAGCCGCACCTTCGGCGAGGAGACGCCCACGCGCAGCGCGCTGGGCAACCGCGTCACCAGCGCGGCGGTGCGCATTTTGTACGGCATTGATCTGGGCGATACCCAGACGGGCCTGCGGGGCATTCCCGGCGCGTTTTTGGCGCCTTTGGGCAAGGTGGCGGGCAGCCGCTATGAATACGAGCTGGAAATGCTGCTGTGGGCCCGGCGCTCCAGCATCGAATTCCAGCTGGTGCCCATCCGCACCGTCTATTTCGACAACAACGCGGGCAGCCATTACCGCACGGTGGCCGATTCGCTGCGCCTCATCGGGCGGCTGCTGAACGGCGTGGTGCAGTACGGCGCCGCGGCGGGCCTGTCGGCCATCACCGACGTCTTTGTGTACTGCCTGCTGGTGAAGCTCTGCTTCCAGTCGATGCCGCTGGCGGGGCGCGTGCTGGCCGCGGCGGCGGTGGCGCGCACCGTGTCCTCGGTGGTCAACTATATCTGCAACCGGCGCCTGCCCATGGTGCAGAACCACGCCGTGCGCGGGACGCTGTGGAAGTATTATTGCCTGTGGGCCTTTCAGCTGGCGGCCAGCGTGGGCGGCACCATGCTGCTGTGCGGCTGGACGGGCATGGACGAGATGCCCGCCAAGCTGTTGGTGGACCTGCTGTTGGCCGTGGCCAGCTATCAGGTGCAGCTGCACTGGGTGTTTGCCGCGCCGAAGGAAGAACCGGACCCGCTGCCCCACTGGGACGGTTTCGGCCATTTGGCGAAAAACGTGGTGCGCTTTTTTCTGCCCAAATGGCACGTGGAGGGCACGGTCCCCGAAGGGCCCGTGGTCTACGTGGTGCATCACCAGAACATGTACGGCCCCATCCACACGGTGGCGACGCTGCCGGACGTGCACATTTGGGCGCTGCATGTCTTTACCGACCCCGCCACCTGCTTTGACCAGTATTACAACTACACCTTCACCAAGCGCTTCGGCTGGCCGCGCCCGCTGGCGTTCTGCGTATCAGGCGTGCTGAGCCTGTTCATCCCGCTGCTGATGCGCGGCATCGGCGCGGTGCCGGTGTACCGCAAAAGCCTGGCCGTGCGGGAGACGATGCGCCAGTCCGAGGCGCTGCTGGCGCGCGGAGAAAGCCTGGTGATCTGTCCGGATGTGGATTATTCCGCTGATTCGGCGGCCATGGGAAAAACGTATACCGGCTTTTTAGCCCTGGGCGACGCCTACGAGCGCAAGACCGGCCAGGCGCTGCGTTTTGTGCCCGTGCACTGCAGCGCCAACAACAAAGCCCTGTGCCTGGGCGCGCCCGTCATCTGCGCGGGCCGCAGTCAGCGGCCCCAGGCGGCCGCGGCCCTGGCGGAGGAGATCAACACCATGGCGGCTCAGTACGGCGACCTGGCGGCGCTGCCCGCGTAAAATCAAACCGCTTCCCAGGAAAGCCCATCTTTCAGAGATGGGCTTTTTATGTTACACTGATAAAACCAGGCCAGAGGCGCTCGTCCCGGCCTCGCCGAAACGGGCGCGAAAAGAGAGGACAGGCAGGAGAGAAACTGATATCCTGGGAAATAAGGAGCTGACAAGATGGATTGGATGGAACGTTGGAACCAGGCGCTGCAATACCTGGAGGCCCACTTGACGGAAGGGTTCGACGAGCGGGAGCTGGCGCGCATCGCCTGCTGCTCGACGTATCACTTCCAGCGGGTGTTTGCCTGTCTGGCAGGGGTGCCGCTGGGGGAGTACCTGCGCCGCCGGCGCATGTCCCGGGCCGCGGAGGATCTGCAGCGGGACGGGGAAAAGGTGCTGGAGATCGCGCTGAAATACGGCTATGCATCGCCCACCGCCTTCAACCGCGCTTTCCGGGCCGTGCATGGCGTGGCGCCCTCCCAGGCGCGGGAGCCCGGCGTCCGGCTGAAATCATTTCCGCCCATCAGCTTCCGCATTACCGTACAGGGAGTGGAAGAAATGAATTACCGCATCGAGACCAAACCGGCGTTCCGCATCGTGGGGCTTGCCGCCACACTGAAGACAGACTTGGAGCAAAACTTTGCCGAGGTGCCCGGACTGTGGCAGAAGGCCGCCGCCGAGGGGCTGATGCCCCAGCTGGCGGCGAAGATGGACGGCGAACCCAAGGGCGTGCTGGGCGTCAGCATCACCGAGACCGCCGATACCTGGCGCTACTGGATCGCCGTCGCCAGCACGCAGCCGGCTCAGGCGCCCTTTGAAGAAGCCACCGTGCCCGCCGGGACGTGGGCCATCTTCTCCGGCGAGGGCACCGGGGTCTCCATCCAGGAGCTGGAGCGCCGCGCCGTCACCGAATGGCTGCCCACCTCGGGCTACGAGTACGCCGACGCACCGGACGTGGAGGTCTATTTGAGCGACGATATGGAGCACGCGCGCTATGAGGTCTGGCTGCCCATCCGCAAAAAGTGAGCGGGGAGGCAAAGAGGAAACAGCGGCCCGTGACGACGCTGTTCCTTTTGATGTCCGCGGACGGCAAGATCTCCAGCGGCGCGGGGGACGCGCTGGACGCGGACCGCGATTGGCGCCGCATCGCCGGGGTGCGGGAGGGGCTGGGGCAATATTATGACATTGAGCAGGCCACTGCGCCTTGGTCGCTCAACACCGGCCGCGTGATGGCCAAGATCGGTGTGAACGGGCGGGAGCCGCCGGCGCAGAAGCTGGGCTGCTCCTTCGTCCTGGTGGACAGCAAGCCCCATTTGACCCGCCGGGGCGTGGAATACCTCTGTGCCTGGACACGGCGGCTGATCCTGGTCACGTCCAACAAAGGTCACCCGGCCTTTGGGATGCAACGGGACAATTTGCAGGCCCTGTATCAGGACCCCATCGATCCGGAGGCCCTTTTGGAGACGCTGGCGCGGCAGGGTGTGGAAGCGCTCACCATCCAGTCCGGCGGGACGCTGAACGGAGCTTTTCTGCGCCGCAAGCTGCTGGACCGTGTGGACTTGGTCGTGGCGCCGCTGCTGGTGGGCGGCGCTGAAACGCCTACCGCCATCGACGGCCCGTCCCTGACGGCGCCGGGGCAGCTGGCGCAGCTGGGCGTGCTGCGGCTGGTGGACTGTACGCCCCTGAAACATTCTTACCTGCGGCTGCGGTATGAGGTGCTGCCGGAGACGGTGGTGGCCGGAGAAGGGTAGGTGCGTGGGTGCTCCCTCATCCGTCAGCCGCGAAGCGGCTGACACCTATCTCCGGCCTAAGAGCCGCCGCGTAGCGGCGGTTGGCCTCCGAAATCCCCCAGGGGACCCTCTCTTGGCCCTACGGGCCAATTCACCTTGTGCGCCTGCGGGCGCGATCCCCCACCGGGGCAATGTCATCAACTTAAGGATTCTTTCATCCAAAAGTAATTCTGTGGAGCGTCAAAGGCAATATCAGGAAACATTCCTGTATTCTGCTCACTGCTTCGCATTTCGCGGGAGGAATATTCTTTCTCGGTCCCGAGAAAGAACCAAAGAGGTGGGCGGTGGCGGAGCCAGAAAGGCTCCGGTGG
>CATXYA010000003.1 GCA_958403605.1 uncultured Oscillospiraceae bacterium | reverse complement strand
ATACATTGTCTGCTGCGGCGGACGCGTTGGCGTCCGCCTTGCGCAGGATGTCCAGGTAATTGTAAAGGGCGAATTTGGAGATGCCCAGCACCTCGCAGACCTTTTCGCCGGATTTGGTGATCAAAAACGCACCCTTTTTATCCAGCAGATTCACCACCGCCATTTTATCCGCCCGGTTCATCTCTTCAAATGGTTTCCCCACCTCGGCCTGGGCTTCCTCGATAAAATGTGCCAGCAGCTCACCGACGTTGCTGGCGAACACCTCGGGCGCCGCCGGCTCGCTTTCGCCCCAGGAATATTGGTTGATGTCGCTGAGATACTTTTCAAACTTCACAGTCTCGGTGATATCGGAATTGATGCACAAGGCGGCAATGGCGGCCCCCTCGCTGTCATGGAAGTAGATGCTGGAGGAGCGCAGGATCTTGCCGTCCTTGGTGTGGGTGATGTAGTTGAACTTATCGCCGTTTTTCACGGTGCCCCGCATGACCTCCAGCCCCAGGTTGCTGCCGCAGTCCCCGATGTGCCTGCCGGTGATGTGGTTGTTGCGGATGTCGACGATGGTGTGGTCGTAGGGCTTCGTGAGATCGTGCAGAACGATCTCGCAGCGGCTGCCGAACTGCGTCTCCAAAAGGGTGAGCAGCTTTTCAAACTCTTCTTTGGTAAACGTGATGTTCTCCATTATTGCACCTCATGTCCTGAAATCTTACTTTGTTTTAGGTATTCTATCAAAGAAGCGGCGGCGTGTAAAGTGAAAATCTGAAAAAAAGTAGAAATATATTACTGATTTTCTGAAAACTGGCGGATATAACCAAGAATATTCTAATTATTTGTCTGATTTAACGGTTTACGCATGAAAAATAATATGATATAATCCCCACAAACCAGAAAAAATGTTTGAAACGACGACGAAAGTAGAAGGGTGAGATCAAAAAATGTTTTTTCAGCACCTCGTCAACGCCTTGAGCGTGGGAAGCGTCTATGCCTTGCTGGCCATCGGCTACAACATGGTATACGGCATTTTGGAAAAACTGAATTTTGCGCACGGGGACGTATACGCGGTCGGCTGCTTTGTCACGTATACGCTGATCCTCTGGCACATCCATCCCGTGGCGGCGGTGTTGGCCGGCATGGCGGTCGGCTTCGTGCTCAACCTGATCGTGGAGCGGTTCGCCTACCGGCCCGTGCGCAACGCAGGCCGTATCGTGCCCACCATCTCGGCGGTAGGCATCGCGTACATCATGCGCAATTTTATCCAGATGATCTGGGGCGCTGAGACGTATCCGTTCAGCCTGGGGTTTGAGCTTACCTCCATCAATATCGGCGGCGTCGTCATCGGCACGCTGCAGCTGTACATCCTGGCCATTGCGGTGGTGCTGATGATCCTCATCAGCCTGGCGCTGAAATATACCAAGTGGGGCCAGTCCATCATCTGTATTTCGCAGAGCATCCCCACGGCGGCGCTGATGGGCATCCCGGTCAACAAGGTGATCGCCATCGTCTACGGGGTAGGGGCGGCGCTGGGCGTGATCGGCGGCATCCTGTTCTGCTCCTATTACCAGTTCATTTTTATGGGCATCGGCTTTTCCTACGGTACGATGAAGGCCTGGATGGCGGCCATCTGGGGCGGCATCGGCAGCCTGAAGGGTTCCATCATCGGCGCGATGGTGCTGGGCTTTTCCGAGATATTCGTCTCCGCGTACATTTCCTCGGCGTATAAAGACGTCTTCGTATGGCTGATCTTCATCGTCTTCATCCTCATCCGGCCAAAGGGAATGTTCCCCGCGGAAGTCGCCGAGAAGATTTAGGAGGTGCCTTGTGAAACTGAAAAAGAAACCTGCCGCGCTCGCGAAAGCGGCCTTTGCGGCGGCGGTGGTGCTGATCCCGCTCTACATCACCAATACTTACGCGCTCAAGATCATCTGCAACGTGATGCTCTATTCCATCATTGCTTTGTCGGTGAACCTCATCGTGGGCTTCTGCGGCCAGCTGGATTTCGGCCGGGCGGCCTTTGCGGGCCTGGGGGCTTACTTTTCGGCGGTGACGTTCAACAAACTGGGGCTTCCCTTTATCGTCTGCTTCTTGGGCGGGGCCGTCTTTGCGGCGCTGGTGGGCGGCCTGCTGGGCATGCTGTGCCGCTACACCTCCTTTGACTATCTCACGCTCATCACCATTGGGTTCAGCGAGATCTGCCGCAAGTTCTTCATCAACTGGCGGCCCATCACCAACGGCGCCTTCGGCCTGGCCACCAAGCGCCCCAGCTTTTTCGGCATCACGCTGGCCTCGCACCAGTCCATGTTCTATTTTTCGCTGGTGCTGCTCATCCTTTGCTACGTCGTCATCCGGCGCATCACGCGCTCCAAGATCGGGCGCGCCTTCAAGGCGATCCGCGACGACAGCATCGCGGCCTCCTACGCGGGCATCAACGTCCCCAACTACAAAGTGCTGTGCTTTGTCATCGGCTCCTTTTTCACCGGCCTGGCGGGGGCGGCCATGGTGCATTACACCATGTTCACAGCGCCCACCAACTACACGCTGGACGAATCCATCATCATGCTGCAGATGGCGATCCTGGGCGGCCTGGGCAGCCTGCCCGGCTCCATCGTGGGGGCGGCCATCCTCATCATCATGCCCGAGATCTCCCGCCCGTTCTACAATTACCGCCTGCTCTTCATGGGAATTTTGATGGTGGTGCTGATGCTGTTTGCACCGAAAGGAATCATGGGCACCGGCGGCCTGCGGGACCAGCTGGTGGCGTTTGTAAAAAAGGTTTGGCGCAAGCGGGCCGGAAAAGGGGAGGAGCCAAATGCAGACGTCTGAACAAAAGGAATTATTAAAAGTGTCCCACATCACCAAGCAGTTCGGCGGGCTGAAGGCGGTCAATGACGTCAGCTTCACCATGATCGAAGGGGAAATTTTGGGCATCATCGGCCCCAACGGCGCCGGTAAGACCACTTTTTTCAACGTGATCTCCGGTTTCGACACCCCTACGTCGGGCAGCGTGACCTTCTGCGGGACGGACATGACCGGGAAAAACATCACCCAATACTGCCTGAAAGGCATGTCGCGGACGTTCCAGAACATCCGGGTGTTCAGCGAGATGAGCGTGATCGACAACATCATGGTGGGTATGCACAACGTCATCAAAACTGACGTGTGGAGCATCAGCCTCAACACCCGGAAAGAGAAACGGGCGGAGGTGCAGGCGCTGGAAAAAGCCCATGAGATCCTGCAGTATCTGGGTATCGACGAGTTTGCCCAGGAGGCCGCGGGCAACCTTTCCTACGGCTATCAGCGCAAGGTGGAGATCGGACGGGCGCTGGCGGGCGACCCCAAGCTGATCCTGCTGGACGAACCCAGCGCCGGCATGAACGACAGCGAGACCATCGAATTGATGGAACTGATCCGCGGCATCATGAAACGGGGCGTCAGCATCATCGTGATCGAGCACAACATGCAGTTCATGATGAACCTGTGCGACCGCATCGCGGTGCTCAATTTCGGGACGCTGCTGACGGTGGGCACGCCGGATGAGGTGAAGAACAACGAGGAAGTGATCCAGGCGTATCTTGGCAGGGACGACGAGGAGGAAGACCATGCTTCTTGAAGTTGACGGCTTGACCGTAAAATACGGGGAGATCTCCGCGCTGAAAGAAATCTCGCTCGGGGTGCGGGAGGGGGAACTGACCACCCTCATCGGCGCCAACGGCGCGGGGAAAACGACGCTGCTGAAAACCATCTCCGGGCTGCTTCACCCGGACGGCGGCAGCATCACCTTCGCAGGGAAGGACATCACCAGCACGCCCACCGACGCCATTGTCCGCCTGGGCATCTCCCAGTGCCCGGAGGGGCGCAAGGTATTCCCCCGGCAGACGGTCTATGAAAATTTGAAGGCGGGCGCCTTCATCCGCCGGGACAACGAGGTGGAAAAGGACATCGAGGGCTTTTTCGAGCGCTTCCCGCGGCTGAAAGAGCGGCGCAATCAAAAATCCGGCTCCCTCTCCGGCGGCGAACAGCAGATGCTGGTGATCTGCCGGGCGCTGATGGCGCGCCCCAAGCTGCTGCTGCTGGACGAGCCGTCCATGGGCCTGGCGCCCATTGTGGTGAGCGAGGTGTTTGAGATCATCAAAGAGCTGCGCGACAGCGGCATGACCATTTTGCTGGTGGAGCAAAACGCGAAGCAGGCGCTCAAGATCGCGGACACCGGCTATATCCTCGAGGTGGGCAAGATCGTGGCCGGGGACAAGGCGTCGGAGCTGCTGAAGAGCGAAAGTGTCAAAAAAGCGTATCTGGGCGGCTGAGCGCTGCGGCGGGAAAAATCAAAAGTATCCGTGAAAGGGTATTTTTGCTCCTCCGGGGACGTTCTCCGGGGGAATAAAAAGAAAGTGAAGTTATGGAGGTTTATGATGAAACGATTCTTTGCACTGTTTGTGTCCGCAATGCTGCTGCTCTCCCTGGCGTCCTGCGCGGGCGGAAATTCCGGCGCCGCGGCGCCGGCCTCGGGCGCGGCTTCCACCGGTACCGCCGCCCCGGCGGCGGGCGGCGGTGATCCCATCCGTTTTGCCGTGGTGGGCGCCATGACCGGCGACTCCGCCAACACGGGCATCCAGCAGGAATGGGGCGTCAAGCTGGCCGTCCAGGAGATCAACGACGCCGGCGGCATCGGCGGACGCATGCTGGAATATGAGGTGTTCGACGATCAGCTGATCCCCAACCAGGCCGTGATCTGTGCGGAAAAGATCGTGGCGGACGGCAAGTTCGACTTCGTGGTCTCGCCCATTTCCTCCGGCTGCACGCTGGCCTCCAACCCCATGTTCGAGACCGCGGGGCTGCCCGTCCTGTCCGCCACCAACACGGCGGACCATTTGACCGAGCAGGGCTTCAAAAACTTCCTGCGCATCTGCCCCACCGCCGGTGCCAACCTGGTGCAGCTGGTGGACTTGGCGGTGGATACCTACGGCGTCAAGGCGCCCGCCATCTTCTACACCACCGCCGAAGTGGACACCAGCAGCTTTGAGACCTGTGTGGAGCTGCTGAAAGCAAAAGGCGTCGAGGTAGTGGCCAGCGCCGCCGTGGAGGCGGAGACGGAGAAGGACTACAACTCCCACATCGCCAATTTCAAAAATGCGGGCGCAGACGCCATCTTCTGCTTCTCGGAATACGCGCCCTCCGCGCTGTTTGTCAAGCAGCAGTATGCACTGGGCTTTGACGTGCAGCAGTTCTCGCTCAGCGGCACCTGCAATCCCCAGTTCATCGAGATCGCGGGGAAGGAGGCCTCCGAGGGCTTCATCACCATGTCGGCCTTCGACGCCACCAACCCCCGCCAGCAGGTGCAGGATTTTGTGAAAAAGTATCAGGAGCTGTCCGGTATCGTCCCCGGCGAGTGGGGCGCGGGCGGTTACGACACCGTCTATGTGGCGGCGGAAGCCTTCAAAGCGGGCGCCGCCAAGGACAACATGATCGAATGGCTGCGGGAAAACTGCAATTACCAGGGCGTCACCGGCATGATCTCCTTTGACGACAAGGGCGACAACCCCTAGGCGCTGATCCTGCAGATAAAGGACGGGCAGTATACCGTGGTGGAATGACCGCCGTCCAAAACAGCTCCCGCACAGGGGAAAATAAGACAAAACTCCGGCCGCATTTGCCGATGCGACCGGAGTTTTTCATTTTCCCGCCGCCGAGGGTGGAAAAGAGGTGAAAAAAATGATATAATAATTTATCAATTTTGCTGAAAATGCATGGGAAAGCGGGCGAGGGAATTGGAGCGTAGCTGGAAGCCGCTGTTTATCAAGGCGGGGCTGATCTCAAACGCGCTGGCGCTGGCGGTGATGGGGTGTTTGGCGCTGTCCGGCAAGGCGGACGCAGTGCGCTGGCTCAGCTTTGCCGCCGGGGTGGGCGCGGCGGTGCTGGCGCTGTGGTGCCTTTACAAAGCCATTGGGGCCGCGCCGCAGCAAAGCGCCGTCATCACCTGGTATCTGCTGCGGCTGCTGTGCGAGTTCGGCGCGGTGGTGGGCGCGATGCTGCTGCCCTTTGCCGACGCGCTGGGGGTGCTGATCCCGCAGCTGTTTCCTGTGTTTGTGCTGGCGGCGCTGCTGGCGCTGAAAAAGGAGGACCGCTGATGCTGGGGGGGAAGACCGTGGCAGCCATCGTGGTGGCCGCGGGCAGCTCCACCCGCATGGGGTTCGACAAGCTGGCCTATGAATTTGCGGGCAGATCCGTGCTGGAGCACAGCCTGCAGGCGTTTGCCGGACACCCGGCGGTGGACGAACTGGTGGTCGTTGTGGGAAAGGATACCGCGGCCGCCCAAAGGTTTATGAAGACATGCCCGAAGCCCGTTCGTCTTGTAAAAGGAGGGGCCACGCGGGACGCCAGTGTGCGCGGCGGCCTTGCCGCGGTGACGGCGGACTATGTGGCCATCCACGACGCCGCCCGGCCCTTCGTCAGCGCGGCGGTGATCACCGCCGCACTGGAGGCCGCGCTGGAATGCGGCGCGGCGGCGCCCGCCGTGCCGGTGAAGGACACGGTGAAGACGGCGCGGGACGGCCTGGTGACGGGCACGCCGCCGCGCGAGACGCTGTTTGCCGTGCAGACGCCCCAGTGCTTTGACACGCAGCTGTACCGCCGGGCCCTAGCGGCCACGGGCAGCGCGGGCGTCACGGACGACTGCTCGGTGCTGGAGCGCGCCGGGCTGCCCGTGCGGCTGACGCCGGGCGATTACGCCAATTTGAAGATCACCACGCGGGAGGACCTTCCCGCGGGACAGGAGGGGACAACGATGCGCATTGGACACGGGTACGACGTCCACAAGCTGGTGGCGGGCCGCAAATTGATTTTGGGCGGCGTGGAGATCCCTTATGAAAAGGGGCTGCTGGGCCATTCCGACGCCGACGTGCTGACGCACGCGGTGATGGACGCCCTTTTGGGGGCCGCGGCCAAGGGCGATATCGGCAAGCTGTTTCCGGATACCGACCCCGCTTACGCCGGGGCGGACAGCATTGCGCTGCTGCGCGAGGTGGGCCGCGTGCTGGAGCAGGCCGGGTACGCGGTGGAAAACATCGACGCCACGCTGCTGTGCCAGCGGCCCAAGCTGGCGCCCCACATCGGCGCCATGCGCGCCAATTTGGCCGCCGCCCTGGGCCTGCCGGCGGAGGCCGTCTCGGTGAAAGCGACCACGGAGGAGGGCCTGGGCTTCACCGGCGCGGGGGAGGGCATTGCCGCGCACAGCGTCTGCCTGCTGAAAACCAGATAAAACAGCGGACAAAACCCAGCAAAAACACTTTTTTCACCGGGGATTCTATGGTATACTATTCTTTTGGAAAGCAATTGCCGCAAGGCGGGAAACGGAGGCGCAGGCGTGGCCGATTTTTTCAATAACATCCGGGTGAACTTCCGGGGCGTTGTGGACATCCTCGACATCCTCGTGGTCGCGTTCATCTTTTATGAGGCCATCCAGCTGGTGCGCCAGACGCGCACGGCCCAGCTGGCGAAAGGCGTCATCGTGCTGATGGCGTTCTGGCTGATGGCACGGCTGCTGGAGATGCGCACGCTGGTGTGGATCATCAACGGCATCATGAGCTTCGGCATCGTGACGCTGGTGGTCATGTTCCAGCCGGAGCTGCGCCGGGCGCTGGAGCAGGTGGGCCGCGCCAATCTGTTTGGGGTGCAGCTGTTCCGCAGCCGCAAGGACCCCACGGACCTGCGCGCCGTGTGGCAGACGGCCACCGTGGCCATCTGCGATGCCGCCGAGCGGCTGTCCGAGACGCGCACGGGCGCGCTGATCGTCATGGAGCGGCAGACCAACCTCAACGAGATCATCAAGACGGGCACCGTGCTGAACGCGGACGTGACGCCGGAGCTGCTGGGCACCATCTTTTATGTAGGCACACCGCTGCACGACGGCGCCACCGTCATCCGCGACGGGCGCGTGGAGGCCGCGGGCTGCTTTTTGCCCCTGTCCGACAATTTGGAGATCGGCAAGGACATGGGTACGCGCCACCGCGCCGCGCTGGGCATGAGTGAAAACTCCGACGCGGTCATCGTGGTGGTGAGCGAGGAGACGGGCATCATCTCCCTGGCAAAGGACGGCATTTTGATCCGCCGGCTGGACCGGCAGAACCTGTTCAACCTGCTGGAGGGCGAGCTGGTGCCGCCTGCGCCCGAGGAGAAAAAGCAGCCGTTCTGGAGGAAAAAGCATGGAGCACAATGAGAGCAAATTTGAACATCTGTTTGCCAACCGCCGCTTTTCCGCCGCGTTTGCGCTGCTGATGGCGGTCCTGCTGTGGGTGGTGGTCATCACCCTGCAGCCCAACACGGAAAAAGAGATCACAAACATCGATGTCAACCTGGATTACAACTCGGCGTCCTACACGGGCAAGGGACTGGACATTGTGGACCGGCCCGACGTGAAGGTGCGCGTGAAGGTGAAGGGCGACGGCACCGACGTGCTCAACATCTCCGCTGCCGACCTGATGGTGTACCCGGATTACACCACCGTGACCGGCGAGGGCACCTATACGCTGAAGCTGGAGGCCAAGATCAACGGCACCAGCCTCAGCCGCAACGTGGATATCGAAAAGGTGATCCCCGACACCATCACCCTGGATTTTGACAAGATCGCCAGCAAAAAGTTCCCCATCCAGGTGAGCGTCACCGGCCTGGAGGTGGGGGAAGGCTACTACGCCGACACGCCCGCGGCCCGGCCCAGCGAAGTGACGCTGCGCGGGCCTGAGAGCGAGATCAACCGCATCGAAAAGGTTTTGGCAAACGTGGCCGTGGACGGCGAGCGCACGGATTCCCTGCTGGCACCCAGCGGCCTGGAATACCTGGACAAATCCGGCAATCCCGTGGACAGCGAATACATCACCGCCGACGTGGAACAGGTGGAGGTGGAAGTGCCGGTGCTGAAGATGAAGGAAGTGCCGCTGACCTTCGAGTTCACCGGCGTGCCCGCGGGGTATGACCCGTCCCAGCTGTCCTACACCATGTCCCAAAGCACCATCCGCGTGGCCGGTTCCCAGGAGCAGGTGGACGCGCTGGAATCCATTTCCGCGGGCATCATCGACCTGTCCACCTTCGTGCCCGGCACGCCCATCACCCTCAACATCGCCTTGCCGGAAGGGCTGCGCAATGTGGACTCGCTGCAGACGGTGACCGTGGAATTCGACACCCGCGGCTACACCACCAAGACGGTCTCGGTGACGGATATCCGCGTTGTCAACGCTCCCAGCGGTGTCACCGTGACGCCCACCACCCAGCGCATCAACAGTGTGACGCTGGTGGGCCTGGAGACGGAGCTGGAGACCTTGTCCTCCGACAGCGTAGTGGCCGTGGTGGACGCCTCGTCGGACAATCTCGTCAATATGAAGAAAGGCCAGTTGCAGATGAACGCAAGGGTTCTGGTGCCGGGCGCGAAAAGCGTGTTCGCCACCGGTTCCTACACCGTGCTTTGCGACATCAACACCCAATCATGATCTATGTCAGTCAGATCCGCCTCCCGCTCACCTGCGGGCGGGACGAGGCGGTGCACGAGGCCCTGCGCCGGCTGCGGCTGGCGCAGGGGGCCGTGGAACAGGCGGAGGTCTCCCGGCTGTCGGTGGATGCCCGGCGCGGCAAGCCCGTGCTGGTGTACACCGTGGCCGTGGCCTTGGCGGACAGAGGGGCGGAGTGTTCCTTTGAGCACTTTGCACCCTCTGTTTCGGTTTCCCGGCCCGGCGCGTTCACCGTGGAAACGGGGCGGGAAACATTGCCGCACCGGCCCGTGGTGTGCGGCTGTGGCCCCGCGGGGCTGTTTGCGGCCCTGGTGCTGGCCCGGCAGGGCTACGCCCCCATCGTGCTGGAGCGCGGGCCCGCCATGGAGCGGCGCGTGCAGGCGGTGGCGGCCTTCAACGAGACGGGCACTTTGGATGAAAACGCCAATATCCAATTCGGCGAGGGCGGCGCGGGCACCTTTTCCGACGGCAAGCTGACCACGCGCATCCACGACCCGCTGTGCGCCTTTGTGACGCAGACGCTGCTGGAGCACGGTGCGCCGGGGGAAATCGCCTTCCGGCAAAAGCCCCATGTGGGCACGGACCGTCTGCGGGCGGTCATCGTTTCCATGCGCCGGGAAATTTTGGCCCTGGGCGGGGAGATCCGCTTCCAGACGGCCCTGACGGGGCTCGTCACCCGCGGCGGGGCACTGGCGGGCGTGCGCACCAGCGGCGGCGAGGTGCCCTGCGAGGCGCTGGTGCTGGCGGTGGGCCACTCGGCGCGGGATACCTTCTCCGCGCTGACCCGGGACGGCCTGACGCTGACGGCCAAGCCCTTCTCCGTGGGCTTTCGGGCCGAGCATCTGCAGACGGAGATCGAACAGAGCCTTTATCACGAGGCCGCGGGGCACCCCGCGCTGCCCCGTGGGGAATATCAGCTGTCCCACCACGTGGGCGGGCGGTGCGTGTACACGTTCTGCATGTGCCCCGGCGGCCAGGTGGTGGCGGCGGCCAGCGAGCGGGGCGGCGCCGTCACCAACGGCATGAGCTTCCACGCCCGGGACGGCAGAAACGCCAACGCCGCCGTGGTGGTGAGCGTGGGCCCGGAGGATTTTGGCGGCGACGCCGCCAAGGCCATCGCCTTCCAGCGGGAATTGGAGGAAAAAGCCTTCCGCGCCGGGGGCGGCGGCTACGCGGCCCCGGCGGAAAACGTGCAGAGCTTTCTGCGCGGGGAGGGGCGGTTGGCCGTCACGGCGGTAAAGCCCACGTATCCGCGCGGCGTCACGGCCTGTGACCTGGGCGCGCTGCTGCCGGACGAGCTGGCGGGCGCGCTGCGCACCGGCCTGGCGGCCTTTGACCGCAAGCTGCGCGGCTATGCCGCGCCCGCGGCCATTTTGACGGGGTTGGAGACACGCACCTCCAGCCCGGTGCGCCTGCTGCGGGAGGAGACCCTCGTCAGCCGCGACGTGTCCGGGGTGTATCCCTGCGGAGAAGGCGCCGGTTACGCCGGCGGCATCGTCTCCGCCGCGGTGGACGGCGTGCGCGCGGCGAAAGCCATTTGTGAATATTACCGCCCGGCCCTGGAGACCGGGCCAGGGAGGGAAAACAATGCCTGACAAACAAACGCCGGACTGGGAAAAAGACCTGTCCGAGATCGGGCGCACGCTGGAAGAGAGCATGCGCACCCTGGGCAGCACCGTGCAGGAGAATTTGGGCCCCGCGCTGAGCAGCGCCGCCCAATCCTTCGGGCAGGCGGTGAAAAGCGCGGCCACCAGCTGGAGCGAGACGGCCCAAAAGACGGCCAACCCGTACCGCGTGCAGCGCAAAAAGGAAAAATTCCTCAAAAAGCTGCGGGAGAATTACGAGGGCCTCAAATGGACGGCGTTTGGCCTGGGGATCACGGCGTTTATCATGGTGGCGCTGGGCTTTATGCTGATCGCCGACGGCGACCCCGACGCCACGCTGATGTTTGTGATGTCGGGCGCGTTCGCGGTGCCCGCCCTGGTGTGCAAGATCCAAAGCTATCCCGCCCGGCGGCTGGTGGCCTACCACCAGGTGCTGGACGGGCGCAGCTACTGCAAAGTGGACGAGCTGGCCGCCGCCGTGGACCGCCCGCTGGCAAAGACGAAAAAAGAAGTGCGCGGCATGCTGCAGAAGGGCTCCTTTGACGGCATGTACCTGGCGCCTGACGCCTCGCGCCTGTTCACCAACCGCACGGCCTACCTGGCCTATATGGCGGCGGACCGGGAAAAGGCGGCTTCCATGAAAACTGAACCCGAGGCGGCAAGGCCTGCGCAACAGGAAAAACGCGGCACGCTGGGCGACCTGCGCGCCTTTTGGCTGAGCCTGCGCATGGAAAAAAAGAACATTGCCGACCCGGCGGTGAGCGAGCAGGTGGAGAACCTGGACGCCCAGACGGCCCAGCTGATCGCCTGGCTGGAGGTCCACCCCGAGGATGAAAACCGCGTCAAGCGCTTCGCCGAATACTACCTGCCCACCACGCTGAAGCTGCTGCGCACCTACAACGAGGTGGATTCCCAGGCGGAACAGAGCAGCGTGGCGGCGGATATCCAGCACGATATCATGGGCATCCTTTATACCATCAACACGGCGTTCCGCACGCTGCAGGACGGCCTTTTGCAGGACACCGCCCTGGACGTCTCGGCGGAGATCTCGGCCATGGAGACGGTGCTGGCGCAGGACGGCCTGAAGTCCGACGGATTTTTGCAGATGAAATGAGGCATCGCGGATGTTTGAACTGATCTTCTTCATCGTGCTGTTCACGGTGATCCTGCCCAATTTGAAGCAGGGACGCCAGCGCCGCCGCAACTTCAGCGAGAGCGGCGCGGCGGTGTACATGCCGCCGGCCCAGGCACAAGCCTCCCCCGCGGCGGCGCAGGGCCCCAAGGCCGCTGTCCCGCAGGACCCGGAGGAGCGCGCCTCGCTGCTGAAAATGATCGCGGGCGGCGCGACGGGCGTGGGCGGCGCGGCCCTGACGGCCCTGACGCTGGTGGGCATGCTGACGGCTTTGGGCACGGAATCCTGGATGCTGGGCTACAGCGATATGATCGCGGAATACCTGGCCCACGGCGCCGTCTTCGGCGTGTTGGGCGCGGCGTGCTGGGGCGTGTCGCGCTGGGGCTTCAAGCTGCTGGACCGCGTCAAGCGCTATCGGCTGTACCGCAAGATCATCGGCCCGGCGGAGTGCATGCCGCTGGGCGACATCGCCCGGGCCAGCGGCCAAAGCGAGGCGGCGGTGAAGCGGGATTTTGACGACATGATCCGCCGGGGGTATTTCCCTCAGGGATTTTTGGATAAGGCCAGCGGCTGCTTTTATGCCAGCAACGACGCCTGGCGCAAAGCGCCGCAGCCGCAGCCCGCGCCCAAAAAGCAAAAGGCGGACCCCCAGGCCGCGCTGCTGAAAAGCGGCGAGGATTTTCTGCGCCGCCTGGAAAAGGAGGCCGCCTGCATCGAGGACGCACCTGTGCGCGGGCGCGTGCAGGAGATCCGGGACAAGGCCGAGGCCATTTTCAACTGGCTGCGCCTGCACCCGGAGGCGCAGCAGGACGTGCAGCGCTTTGCCAACTACTACCTGCCCACCACCTTGAAACTGCTGCACGCGTACAACGAGGTGGACCCGCACGCCGAGCAGAGCGAGGCGGCCGCCCTGGTGCAGAGCCGGGTGGCGGGCGTGCTGGATTCCGTGGCGACGGCGTTTGCCACGCTGCTGGATAATTTGATCGCCGAAACGGCGATGGACGTCAACGGCGAGATCACGGCCCTGGAGACCGTGCTCAGCCAGGACGGCCTGACGCCGGACGGGCTGCTGTCCGCCGGTGAACATTGATGGAAAAGAAGGAGCTTCCCCTATGATCTACCGTCCCTGGAAAATTGGATCCCCCGCGCAGGCCGACGTCGCCGCGCTGCAGGCCGCCCTGGGCCTGCCGGAGCTGGTGTGCGGCGTTTTGGCCGCCCGCGGCTTTGTGCAGCCCCAAGCGGCCCGGGAGCTGTGCGGCGAGGGCCGCCCGCTGTCGGACCCGCTGCTGATGAAGGGGATGGACGCCGCGGTGGCACGCATCCACCGGGCACTGGACAACGGCGAGCGCATCGTCGTGTTCGGCGATTACGACGTGGACGGCGTGACGGCCACCGCGCTGCTGTACACCTATCTGGACGCGGCGGGCGCCGACGTCTATTACAAGCTGCCCAGCCGCGAGGACGAGGGCTACGGCCTGTCGGAGGCCGCGGTGGAGCTGATGGCCCAAAAGGGCGTCCAGCTCATCATCACCGTGGACAACGGCATCTCCGCTGTGGGGCCCGTGGCCTACGCCAAGGAACAGGGCATCGACGTGGTGGTGACCGATCACCATCTGCCCCCACAGGAGCTGCCCCAGGCCGCCGCGGTGGTGGACCCGCTGCAGGAGGGCGATGAAAGCCCCTGCAAGACGCTGTCCGGCGCGGGCGTGGCCTTCAAGCTGGCCGCGGCGCTGGACGGCGACAGCTGCGCGGAGCTGCTGCCCTTTTACGGCGACCTGGCGGCCTTGGGCACGATTGCCGACATCATGGTGCTGGAGGGCGAAAACCGCACATTGGTGAAAGCGGGCCTGGCCCTGCTGCAGCAGACGGACCGTCCGGGCCTGGCCGCGCTGATGGAGACCAGCGGCCTGGCGGGCAAGCAGCTGGCCGCGGAGAATGTTTCCTTCGGCCTGGCGCCCCGGCTGAACGCCGCGGGCCGCATGGACGACGCCACGGCGGCACTGCGCCTGCTGCTGAGCGAAGACGAGGAAGAGGCCAAAGAACTGGCCGAGGCCCTGGAGGAAAAAAACGCCGCCCGCCAGCAGGCGGAGCAGGAGATCGCCGGGCAGATCATGGACGCCATTGCCGCAGACCCCACCGCCGCCGCGGACCGCGTGTTGGTGGTCTGGGGGCGCGGGTGGCACCAGGGCGTCATCGGCATCGTGGCCTCCCGCATCGTGGAGCGCTTCGGCAAGCCCGCCATCATCGTGTCTGTGGACGAGACGGGCGAGGGCAAGGGCTCGGGCCGCAGCATCGCCGGGTTTTCCCTGTACGACGCCATTGCGGCCTGCGCGGAAAAGCTCATCCGCTTCGGCGGGCACGCCCTGGCCGCGGGCCTGTCTATTCGCGAGGAGGACCTGCCCTGGCTGCGCAAGACTATCAATGAATACGCGGCCGCTAACTGCCCCGTGCTGGAACAGCCGCCGCTGCACGCCGATCTGGCGGTGCAGCTGGGCAGCCTGACGCCCGAGGACGTGGCCGCGCTGGATGCGCTGGCGCCCTTCGGCAACGGCAATCCCGCACCGCTGTTTGCGGTGCAGGGGGCGGCCATTGAGGGCGTGTATCCGGTCAGCGACGGCAAGCACTGCCGCGTGCGTCTGCGCCAGGGCGGCGGCACCGTGTACGCGGTGCTGTTCGGACAAAGCCCGGCGTCGCTGGGCTACGGCACAGGCGACCTGGTGGACGCGCTGCTGTCCCTCAGCATCTTTGAAGGAAAAACAGGGCCCATGGTCTCCGCGCGGCTGAAGGACATCCAGCCCGCGGGGCTGGACGGCGGCTATCTGGACGGCGTGCGCCGCGCCGAGGCCTGGACCAGCGGCGTGCCGCTGCCGCGCCCCCAGCAGGCGGGCATCCACCCCCAGCGGGCGGACACCGCCGCCTTTTACCGCCTGATCG
>CATXYA010000002.1 GCA_958403605.1 uncultured Oscillospiraceae bacterium | reverse complement strand
ACTGGACTTTGTCCAGTTTGGCAAACAGCATCCCTGCAAGGCCGCCCCAAGAACGCAGTGATTGGCTGGCGGCTACTGCTGGCTTTTGTTTTTCCTTGCATTCGCGGAAAAACAACGTAGCTTTACGCTTACTCAAAGATTTTAGCAAGTAGTAGCGGGGAGGCGAAGCCTCCCGCGGTTGCCTTCCCCCGGTGGGGGAAGGTGTCAGCCGCTACGCGGCTGACGGATGAGGGGGCGCCCGCCTGCCTACCCATCCCTGGGTAGGGGCGGCCATCGGCCGCCCGCCGCTCAACCGGGAGAAACTTAGTCGTCCACGTCCAGTGCTTCCAGGCCCTTTTTGGCCTCGGGGCGGCTGTCGCCGTGCTTCACGAACAGCATGGTGACAAAGCTGGCGAACACGAAGAACGTGGCGTAGGGGAACAGCGTGCGGTAGCTGATATGGCCCATCAGGAAACCGGAGAGGATGGGGGTGGCGATCTGCGCGGCCATGGACACGGTGTAGTAATAGCCCGTGTACTTGCCGGTGTCGGCGCCGCTGGCCAGCTCCACCACCATGGGGTAGCTGTTGACGTTGATGAAGGCCCAGCCCATGCCGGCCAGGATAAAGAACACATACAGGAACGCCGTGA
The DNA here is from genome assembly GCA_958403605.1 of uncultured Oscillospiraceae bacterium. Lineage (GTDB taxonomy): Bacteria > Bacillota > Clostridia > Oscillospirales > Ruminococcaceae > Ruthenibacterium. Next base: position 15,026 of record CATXYA010000002.1, on the reverse strand, counting down.
CCTGGTGGAAGAACCCGGCGGCCAGGAAGGCCGTGCCCAGGAACACGATGCCGATGAGGATGGTTTTCTTGCGCCCGATCTTGCTGGCGATGATGCCCACGGGCAGGAAGCACACGATGGCCGCCGCGGTGCAGACCATCAGGATCATGGAGAAGCTGCCGCCCAGCTCCTCGGTGGCATAGCGGGAGAAGCCGGAGGTGACCGCGTTATAGCCCATGAACCACAGCGCCACGCTGGCCAGGATGAAGATGAGGCTGCGCAGCTGCGCCTTCGGCAGCTTGCCGCCATTTTTGACGTGCTCGGGCTCGTCGTCGGCGAATTGGGCGTTGATGCGCTCGGCCTCGGCGGCCAGGGGCACCTCTTTGATCTTCCAGAACAGCAGCGCCACACACACAGCCATCACCACGCCCAGCACGGAGAAGATGGGGCCGTAATTGGGCCGGAACGCCTGCCCGGCCACGGCCTTGGGCAGCGCCACCTGCATGGTGACCAGCATCAGCATGCCGCCCACGGCGCCCATCAGGTTGATGACGGCGTTGCCCTGGCTGCGCAGGGGCTTGGGCGTCACATCGGGCATCAGGGCCACGGCGGGGCTGCGGTACGTCGCCATGGCAATGAGCACCAGGCCCAGGCCGACGAAGAACAGGGGCAGATTGGCGCGCACCTCCGCCAGGGGCAGCAGCACCAGGCAGGCCAGCGCCACCGCCGTGCCTGCCAGGATATAAGGCATGCGGCGGCCGATCTTGGTGCGCGTTTTATCGCTCAATTTGCCGAACAGCGGCAGCATAAACAGCGCCAGCACGTTGTCCATGGCCATCACGACGCCGATCAGCGTGTCGTCCACGCTGAAGGTGTATTTCAGGATCAGGGGGATGATGTTGTCGTACACCTGCCAGAATGCCGAGATGGACATAAAGGCCAGGCCGACGTAAAACGTCTTTTTGTAATCCAGTTTCAAAGCGGTCATGAGCAGATTCCTCCTTTTGTTTGCCCTCCTATTGTACCATCGTTTGGCCGCCCGGGACAAGAAAAAGGTAACCAAAAAATACGTCAGGTTTTCGTCAAGAAAACGGGAGCGCCCGTCCTCCGGCGTCTGCAGCTTGGGGGCCGGTTTCTCCCGCTTGGGAAAAACGACTTGCAGGGAGGGGCCCGGAATGGTATGCTGGTGCCAGTGAGAGGGGGCGCGCCGATGGAGATCCGGGTGGAACAAGCGGCGGAAGTGCAGGAGACACAGGTGGTCGTGCGCTGCGCGCGCCTGGGCCCGGCGGAGCTGGACCTGCTGGCCCGCCTGCGCCTGTATGAACAAAAGCTGACCGGCCAGCGGGAGGGCGAGACATACATCCTCACCTTTTCCCAGGTGCTGTACGCCGACACCGCCGACAAGCGGACGTTCCTCTACACCCAGGAAGGGGTGTACGAGACGCCGCTCAAGCTGTATGAGCTGGAACGCCAGGGCTTTCTGCGGGCGGGGAAATCGCTGGTGGTCAATTTCGATGCCGTGCGCTCCCTGCGGCCGGATTTCGGCGGACGCCTCATCGCCACGCTGGAAAACGGCGAGCGCGTGGGCATCTCCCGGCAGTATGTGCCGGATTTCAAACAAAAGCTGGGCCTGTGAAAGGGGTGGCAAGATGAAAAAATTCTTTTCCGTGGCCGCCCGGCTGGCAACGGCGGTCTGCGTGTTCTTCACCGTCTACCTGTGCGTCATCCTGGCGGTGGGCTTTGCCTGCGGGCTGGAAGCCATCCGCCTGTCCTACCTGTTCAGCATGCTGCTGGCCGCGGTGCTGTTTGCCGTGCTGCAGTGGCTGTGCCTGTCGCCGGACGTGTTCAAATCCATGCGCTACAGCCGCCGCATCCTGCTGTTTGCGGCGCTGGGCCTGGCAGGCCTCACGGGCCTCAATCTGCTGTTCCACTGGATGCCGGTGGAACAGCCGCTGGCCTGGGCGATCTTCCTGGCGGTCTTTTTCGCGATCCTGGCGCTCATCACGCTGCTGTTTGAGTTGCTGTTCAGGCTGCAGGGCAAAAAATACGACGGCCTGCTGGGCGAGTACCGGAAGAAAAACGGAAAATAGTACAAACAGGGCGCGCCCTTTGCGCTGGGCGGAAGGGTGTCAGGGCAGCAGGACGTCGCGGCGCAGGGGCAGCCATTCGTACAGGGCCTTGCGCAGCGAGAGGTCCCAGAAATCCCATTCGTGGGCGTAGCCGGGCACCTCCTCATAGGCGACGTCATAGCCGTATCCCCGCAGCAGATCCCGGCACTCGTAGGCGAAAACGCGGATAAAATCGTTGCTGCCGCAGGTCATGAAAATTTTGGGCAGCGGCTTGCCCGCGCGGACGTTCTGCCGGGCCGCTCCATAAAGCGGCGTGTCCGGGTCCACCAAACGAAAGCCCTGGGCCGCCAGCGCCTGGGTATCGACGGTAAAATCCGTTTTGCCGTTGTTGAAGCGCCCCACCACGTCCATGATCTTGTTGGTGTCCATGCCGCCGCCGGACATCAGCAGCGCCGCACAGCAGCGCTCGGCGCCGTAAACGGCCCACTTGGCCGCGCCCATGGAGCCCATGGAGAGCCCGGCCACAAAGGTGTCCTCCCGTTTTGCGGAGATGGGGAACATGGCCGCGCAGACGCGGGGCAGCTCTTCAAAGACGAAGTCCCAGTAGCGGTGCGGCCAGGGCAGCACGTCGTCCGGTTCGTTTTCATAGCCGGAATTGCAGCCGCAGGGCATGACGACGGCCAGCTTGTTATCGTCCGCATAGCGCACGATGTTGGAGAAATTCACGTAGTCGGAATCGTCCCCCGTGCCGCCATGCAGCAAATACAGCACCTGGAATTTGGCGCCGGGCACATAGCTTTCGGCCTTGCCGTTGGCGGCGTCAAACAGCGTCCAGGAGGGCAGGATCATGGTGACGTTGGTCTGCTGCATCAGCGTTTGGGAGAGAAAGTTGAATTTGACAAGCATAAAGAGCCTCCTTGTTGCAAGATGTGAGTTTAATGTACTTCGGTGACTGTCATTTTGGTCAGCACTGCCGCGGGGCCGTACTTGGCGGCCAGCTGCGCGTCGGCTTCTTCCTTGGTGATGTGCCCGTCGTTATACAGCGCCATCACCTGCACGTCTTTGTCGCGCAGGCGGTAGAAATGCAGCAGCACCAGCGCCAGGACGATGCCCACGGAGGGCAGCAGCGTGTAGCACAGCCAAATGCCCTGGACGGCGGATTGGGGCTGGACGGCGTTCTCCCCGGCCACAAAGCCGAAAGCGGCCAGGATCAGCATGGCGAAGGGGCCGCTGAGGCTGCCCACCAGCTTGGAGAAAAAGGTCTGCACCGAGGCCGCGATGCCTTCGGCGCGCTCACCGGTGTGGTAGGTGCCGTACTCCAGGCAGTCCGGCGTGAACATGAAGAGCAAAATGTTGTTGGCGCTGGTGAAAATGCTGTGCAGGAAAAACAGGACGTAGAAAACGCCCATGTTGGAGTAGCCCGCGAAATAACGCACCGCCCCCAGCGCCGCCGCGGCGATCTGGCAGAAAATATACAGGCGGAACTTGTCCATACGCTGGGTGACGGCGGGCAGCAGCGCGCCCACCGCCAGCATGGGGATAAAGGACATCATGCTCAGCAGCGCCGCCGCGTCCTGGTTGCCCAGGTTGTAGCGCGCAAAAAACAGCGTGACGTACTGGATAAAGTTGGTGAGACTGCCCACAAACATCGCCAAATAGAAGATCAGCAGATAGCGGTTGCCCGCCACGTAGCGCACCATCTGCCGCAGGGAGATCTCCTGCTCGGGCCGCACGATGCGGCGCTCCTTCACCTTGAAGCATAACGGCAGCATCGTCACGGCGGCAATGGCCGAGAAGAGCAGCCCGCAGGCGAACCATCCGGCGCGTTTTTGCACCAGCGGCAGCACCATGGACGCGCCCGTGATGCCGATCATGGCGAAATAGCGGCCCATCGCCAGCAGCTGGCTGCGCTCCTTGATGTTGTCGGTCATGGAGGTGGGCAAAATGAACATCGGGACGTCACAAATAGTGTAAGAGGCGTCCCAGGCGATATAGGCGGCGGTGGCCCAGACGACCTTCATCGCCGGGCCAGCGCCGCCGGGCAGGGCGAAGAAAAAGATGCTGCTGAGGGCCAGCAGCGGCAGTGCCAGGCGCAGCCAGGGCAAAAACCGCCCTTTTTTGAATTGGATCTTGTCGATCAAAATGCCGAACAGCGGGTCGTTGACCGCGTCCCACACCTTGGTGATGAAGAGGATCACGGCGATGGACGCCGCCGTGATGCCCACGTCTGAATAAAAGGTCTGCATGTTGATGGCGATCAGGCCGTAGAAAATGTTTTCCCCCAGGAAATAAAGCCAATAGCTGGCGCGCTCGGGCCGGGTGGTGCGGTAGCCCTGCGCTGCGCGTTTGCTGGTTCCCATAAATTCCTCCTTTTTTTGTCGTAGCTGTCTGCGGACGTTTGTTTCTGCGCGGCATCCCTCCGTTTCCTCGAAATGAGCGGCCCCGACACACCGGAAATTTTCCTCCATCGCCCCTCTTTACTGGACAGAATAACAAAAAGAATGTATCATATTACTGTCTGAATTTATCTTTTGTGCCGTTATCATATCTCTTGAGGAAAAAAGCATGGAAAACTGGGACCAGGATTATGTACAGATCGGGGCCGTGACGGGTTTCCACGTGAAAGTGCCGCCCAAGACCTTTTCCCAGGCGCTGCCGGACGTCTACATGACGGAAAACCCGGTGGAGCTGCAGGAGGTCACCTATTCAGCGGCGGGCAGGGGCGTGCGCCGCACCTACAGCGGGCGGGAGCCCACCTTCCTGGAATTCACCAGCAGCGCCCCGCCCCGGGCCAAGCTGCACAAGCACGATTATTTTGAGCTGATGCTGATTTTATCGGAGCGCTTTGAGATGCAGATCGAATCGCAGCTGTGCGAATTCCACCGGGGCGACGTGTGCCTTTTAGACCGCGCGACGCGGCACGGCGAGCATTTCGACCCCGGCGCCGCGGTGTTTTACCTGGTGCTTTCACCGGACTACCTGCTGAATTGGCCCCGGGAGGAGGGCGCGGCCCTGCCGCCGGCGCTGCAAAAATTTTTTGCCAAGGGCGCGCGGGACACCGCCCAGCAGAACAAGGACTACTTTTTCTTTCAGTCCCACACCCGGCAGGTGGCCGGTGCGCGGGAGCCGATGGAGGCGCTGCGGCGGGAGTTTTCCGACAAGCAGCCGGGGTACCAGCTGTTCGTGCGCGGCTGGCTGTACCGGTTGTTCCGCCTGCTGTTCGACACGGACTGCTATCGGGCGGATTATGTGGACCTGGGCGCCGACGCGGGCTTTTCCCTGGCGTTTTCGGCAAAGCAGCTTCTGGATAAAGCCAAGCGCCGCATGACCAAGCAGGAGCTGGCGGAGCGGCTGAACTACAACGCCGAGTACATCGACCGGGTCTTCCACCGGCATTACGGGTGTACGGTGCCCGCCTACACGCGGGCCGTGTGCCTGCGGCGGGCGGCCTATCTGCTGCGCAGCACGGGCCTGTGCGTCCAAGACATCGCCAGGCAGGTGGGCTTTGTCAACCGGACGAATTTTTACGCGCTGTTCGCCCGGGAATACGGCTGCACCCCCGCCGAATACCGCAGGCGCTCCGCCACGGCGGATCTTCCACCGGCCCGCTGACAATCAAAACGCCGCCCCCGCGCTGGATCGTTCCAGCGCGGGGGCGGCGTTCGGTTTCGGCGGTCAGGGGGCCGGGACGGGCGGGGACTCCAGCAACCGCCCGACATGGCGCTTTTCAAAGAAAAGATCCCGGTTGGCCGCCACAACGACGACAGCGGCCACGGTGACGGCCACCGTTTCCACGCATTTCGTCACGGGGGTCATGGCGATCTTTTCTTGCAAAAAATTGACCGCCAGATGGAACAGGATGCTGGCCAGCATGCTGCGCCCGTTGCGCACATACACCCAGGTGGTGAGAAAATCCAGCGGGATGACGCTGATCAGGAAATTGACGGCGAACAGGTTCCCCACGCCCAGGGCGCGCCCCGCGGCCAGCAGTCCGGCGTGGTAGGTGCCGGGGATGAAGAACAGCGGCAGATGCCAGCAGGCCCACACCGCGCCGAAGATCAGCGATTCCGTGAACCAGTTATAATACTGCCCCACCGCGTCCTCGCCGTAGCCGCGCCAGCCCAATTCCTCAATGACGGCGGCCAGCAGGATCGTCAGCAGCGCCGAGGAGCCCTCGATGGAAAAGGAGAAATCCACAAGGGCGAACTGCGCCCAAGACTGCCCGGCAAACAGCACCGACAGCACGATGGAACCGCACACCACCGCCGCAAACACCAGCACGGCCAGCAGCAGGCTGCCGGGCCGCATCTGATAAAAGCGAAAGAGTTTGCGCCGGAAATCTGCTTTCAGCGCCGCGCTGTCCGACCACAGCACCGTCAGCACCGCTGTGGCGGCGGGGACGCACAGGCCCAAAAACATCAGCGTGAGCGCCGCGCCGCTCTCCCGCAGCCAGATGGCGGCAAACCAGAACAGCCAGGTGAAGCCGAAAACCAGCAGGTAAAAGCGGAAGGGGCGGTACCGGTAGGCGCTCACGGCTGCGCCTGCCGGGGAGAAGCGGCGATCACCAGCTCACTTTTCAGACCGTTGAGCTCCACCACCAGCTCACTGTCCCGGCCCGGCTGCGCAGGCAGGGAAAAGGCCTCGCAGGGCGCGCCGTCCCGCTCATAACGGATCTTATTCGCCAGCCCCTTGGTGACCGCCCGGAAACGCGTCTCCGGGGGCAGCAGCAGCCGGGACACGGCGGAGATCTGGTTAAAGTCCAGCTGGCCCGTGAAATTTTGGCAGCAGACCGCCAGGTCCTCGTTGCTGTTCAGCTCGCAATGGAGCGCGCAGTCCGTCAGGTGCACCGCCGCCGTCCTGCCGGAAAACTCCAAATTTTCCGTCTTCAGGCCTGTGATGCGCAGCTCCTCCAAATTGCCGGAAATGTCCACCCGCCCGGTGTAGGGGCGGGGCAGAAAGAGGAAAAGGTACAGGGATGCGCGCGCCTGCGTCTTTGAGACGGCGCCCACGCGGCGCACGTCCACATCCAGGCGGCGCTTGATATCATCCAGCTTGACCTTGAAGGCGCTCTGCAGCTCCGTGATCTCGTTGGAGGCCAGCCGCACCCGCAGCTTTTCGCCGTCGTATCCGGCCAGCACCAACGAGTTGGCTCCGGTAAAGGTGATGTCGAAATCCTTTTTGGCGTCGATATCGTATTCCGTCACGCTCTCGTACAAAAGCTCCGGCGCGGCGGGCGCGGCACCGGGCGCCGCCAGCAGTTCATCCACCGACACTTGGAAAATGGCGGCCAGCGCCCGCAGGTTTTGCAGGTCCGGCAGGCCCGTGCCGGTCTCCCATTTGGTGACGGCCTGGCGGGAGACGTGCAGTTTTTCCGCCAGCTGCTCCTGAGACATCCCAGCCTGCCGGCGCAGGGCCTTGAGCTTTTCTTGCAGATCCAAATGATCTCCTCCTTAACGTTTGTGCTTCCAGTATCCCGCCGGGGCCCCGGCGGGACAAGAAAAAACTGGCTGCAAAAGCGAAAAACAATGCTACGCTTCGTTGCATGCGGGGAAAAGCAGGGCGCTTCGCTGCTGAAAGGATGGGACGCGCAGCGGGCGCTCATACAGAGGCGCAGAGGCGCCCGCCCACTCAGGACGGCAAAAAGCCGGAGCCGCTCTGAGAGAGCGGCTCCGGCCAAATCTGCAGGTTTATTCTTCCTCGTCCGCGGGCTCGTCCGCTTCTTCAGCGGCTTCGTCCTCCGCGGGCGCTTCCTCGGGCTCTTCGTGGCTGAACTCCTCGCTGAACAACAGCTGTTCATACTCGTCCAGTTCTTTTTCCCGGCGGCGCAGGTACACGAACATGGCGGCCAAAGCCCCGGCCACAGCGGATAAGAACGCGACGAGCGCGACCAAAGTGGATTTTTTCATGGTGACAGTTTCCTCCTTCTGCACGCGGTGCGCGCGGGCGGTACAGGGATGCAGCACCTCGTTGACGCGCCGTTTGGCGCGTTTGCCCGCCCGCACGGCTTTGCCGGCCGCGGCGGCCATTTCGGCAGCGCCCACGGCGCCCTTGACCAGTTTCGTCGTCAACAGTACACCCATGGGACGAGCCTCCCTGTTCCAAATTTATTCTTATTATACCCGGCTGGAGGCCGTTTTACAAGAGTTTCTTTGCGGCGGCGGTGTAGGCCTTGAACGCGTTCGGCAGGGCGTAGTCCTCCTCCAGCTGGGTGCGGCCGGCCCAAACGGAATCGGGCAGCTGGCCGTCCAGCCAGGTGCACACATAGCCGGTCATGTGCCATTCCAGATGGGTGAACACGTGCTTTGCCGGGCGCAGCGGCGCGCCCATCTTTACCGTCAGGCCCAAAGCGGCCAGCGCGGCGGCGGCCTCGTCCTTTTCCAGCCTGCCCTCCAGCAGCACCGGCTCCCACAGCCCGGCCAGCAGGCCCTGGGCGGGGCGGCGGCGCAGCAGCAGCGTGTCGTCCCGCAGCACCAGGCACACGGTGTAATCCGAATTTTTGCGCGCGGCGGCCTTGGCCTTGACGGGCAGCGTCAGCTCGCGGCCCTCGGCGTGGGCCCGGCACAAGCCTTGCCAGGGGCATTGGGGGCACAGGGGCGGGCCGTTCGGCACACACACCAGCGCGCCCAGCTCCATCAGGGCCTGGTTGTAATCGCCGGGGCGGTCCTTCGGCTGGGCCGCCAGCACATACTCCGTCATGCGCTTTTTGGTGTCGGGCCGCAGGATGTCGCCCTCGTCGCACAGCAGACGGCTGAACACGCGCAGCACGTTGCCGTCCACCGCGGCCACCGGCAGTCCAAAGCTGATGGAAGCGATGGCCCCGGCGGTGTAATCGCCGATGCCGGGCAGCGCGCGCAGCGCGGCGTAGTCCGCCGGCAGCTCGCCGCCGTACTGCTCCGCCACCACACGGGCGGCCTTTTGCAGGTTGCGCACGCGGCTGTAGTAGCCCAGGCCCTCCCACAGCTTCATCAGCTTGTCCTCGGGGCAGGCGGCCAGGTCGGCGATGGTGGGCAGCTCGGCCATAAAGCGCTCAAAATAGGGCAGCGCGGCGGACACCCGCGTCTGCTGCAGCATGATCTCGCTCACCCACACGCGGTAGGGCGAGGGCTGGGTGCGGAAGGGCAGCACCCGCTTGTTTTCATCGTACCAGCGCAGCAGCGGCTGCGCGATCTCAGAGAGTACCTGCATGGGCGGGGGTCTCACTTTCGTTAAAATCAGCGGCGATCCACCGCATGACGCCGTCCTCGCCGTTGCCGGGGATGACGTGGTCGGCGGCCTCCTTCACCTCGGCCACCGCGCCCTCCACGGCGCAGCACTCGTCGCTGGCCGCAAACAGGGGCAGGTCGTTGATGTTGTCGCCAAAGGACACCACCCGGTCCGCGCCGGCCAGCTGGCGCACCGTCTCAATGCCGGTGGATTTGTCGCAGCCGGCGGGGTACACCTCCACGGTGTAGCCCTTGCCGTACTCGTTGGCATAGCAGTAGCACACCACGCCGTCCAGTTGCACAAAGGCCTTGTACCATTGGCTGGCCGAAACGGCGTCGTCCAGGCACATCATCACCAGCAGCATGTCGCCGCCCGGTGCCGCCTGCCGGTAGCTTTTCACCCGCACAAAGGTTTTATACGGCGAAAGCCAGCGCTCGGCCACAAAATCAGATTCAAAACGGGTGCGGATCTCGCGGTAATGCACCCGCAGCTGGCTGTTTTCCACCCGGTAGACTAAGGCCTCCTGGCCCGTCAGGTCCAGCAGGTCGCACAGCGCGTCGCGCACGTGATCCGGGAAATGGGTGGTGGCCAAGGCGCGCTTGGCCTTGACATCGTAGATCATAGTGCCCGTCATCAGCACGGCGGGCAGGCGCAGGTCCACATCGCGCATCAGCTCGATCACCGTGGCCGGGCTGCGCGCCGTGGCGACGGTGAAATGCATCCCCCGCGCCAGCAGCCCGTTGAGCAGCCGCACGCTCTCGGGTGAAATGCGGCCCTGCGCGTCCAGCAGCGTGCCGTCCAGATCGCTGACATAAAGTGTGGACACAGCCCCGCCTCCCTTGCTCGCAATTTGAATCCATCATACCATGAATGGCGGGGGAAAGCAAACGCGCCGCGGCGCCGGAAATGGGTTGACATTTTGCGCCCGCGGCCCGATACTGGAGGAAAAGGAAAGAGGGGGAAAATGTGATGCGCGTCTCTTATGAGGAAATGGTGTCTCAATTTGCCAGGGTGCTGGAGAAAAAGGGGTTTTCCGCGGCGGATGCGGCGGATGCCGCCGCCATCTTCGCCCAAAACAGCTTGGCGGGCGTGGCTTCCCACGGGCTGAACCGCTTCCCGCGGGTGGTGGAATATCTGGAAAAAGGGGAGATCCACCCCGCGGCCAGGGCCGAGTGCGTGGCGCGCCGCGGCGGGCTGGAGCGCTGGAACGGCCACCGGGGCTTTGGCCCCTTAAACGCCCGCCGCGCCATGGAGCGCGCCTGTGTGCTGGCCAAGGAGCACGGCGTGGGCGCGGTGGCCCTGGGCAACAACAACCATTGGCTGCGCGGCGGCACCTACGGCTGGCTGGCCGCCGAGCAGGGGTGCATCGGCATCTGCTGGTCCAACACCATGCCCAACATGCCGCCCTGGGGCGGGCGGGACTGCAAGATCGGCAACAACCCCATCGTGCTGGCCGTGCCCCGCTCCAGCGGCGAGCACGTGGTCATCGACTGCGCGGTGTCCCAGTTCTCTTACGGCAAGCTGGAGGACTGCCGCCTCCATGGCCGCCAGCTGCCCGTGCCCGGCGGCTACGACGCGCAGGGGGCGCTGACCACCGACCCCGCCGCCATCGAGCAGACGCGCCGCGTGCTGCCCATGGGCTATTGGAAGGGCAGCGGCCTTTCTATCGCCATGGACCTCATCACCACGGTGCTGTCCGGCGGCAATTCGGTGGCGCAGATCGGCGCCTCCGGCGACGAGGTGGGCCTCAGCCAGATGATGATTGCTCTGGACGCCACGGCCTTTGCCACCCCCGCCGAGACGGACGCCGTGGTGGACGCCATCCTGGCCGATGTGAAGGCCTCGCAGCCGGTGCAGCCGGACGGCACGGTGCAGTATCCCGGCGAGCGGGCGCTGGCCGCCATGCGGGAAAACCGCCGCCTGGGCATCCCCGTGGTGGAGGAAGTGTGGAACGCCGTGCTGGCGATGTGACAGGATCTCCAAAAATGATTCGCTGATTTTGTGAAGTATTTCATCCCGCAACGTGCTATGCTGAACATAAGAAGGAGGGATGCCTGTATGCAGGAACGCCATATCACCCAGCCGGGGCCCGTGTTGGACGCCCACGGCGTCATCACGCCGGGCTGGTCGGAGCGCGCGGTGTCCACCTACCGCCGCAAAGCCATCAAAGCGCCTTTTTACCGCATCAAGGAATGGGATTTTTACCAGATCTCGGACGGGGAAAAATGTTTGCAGTTCACCTACGGCCACGCGTCCTACGCGGGGCAGGTGGGCATTATGCTGTTCAATTTCAAGACCGGCGAGATGATCGCGGATATCAACAAGATCCTGGCGCTGCCTTTCGGCAGCCTGCACCTGCCGGAAAACGCCGAGCAGGACAGCGACGTGCGCTACGATAAGGGCGGCATCCGCCTGCGCTTCAAGGTGGCGGGCGACACGCGCTACCTCTCGTTTTCCGCGCCGGATTTTGAGGCCGAGATCACGCTGGTGCGCCAAAACCCCCATTCGCTGGTCATCCATATCCCCTTTGACGAGTACAAGACCGCCTTTTATTACAACCACAAGATCAACTGCATGACGGCCTGCGGGCGCGCCGTGTACAAGGGCAGGGAGTATTCCTTCGGCGAGGACGCCTACGGCCTGCTGGATTGGGGCCGCGGCGTGTGGCCCTTCCACAACGAGTGGTATTGGTCCAACGGCACGGGGCTGGTGGCGGGCAAGGTGTTCGGCTTCAACCTGGGCACGGGCTTCGGCAATACCAGCCAGGCTACGGAGAACATGCTGTTTTACGACGGCGGCTTTTCCAAGCTGGGCGCCGTGCGCTTTGAGCGCGGCGCAGAGTACATGCAGCCCTGGCACCTGCGCGACAGCGAGGGCCGGCTGGACTTTACCCTCACCCCCAGCTATGACCGCACCACCCGCACCAAGCTGCTGTTCGTGGACAACTGCTGCCACCAGATGTTCGGCGGCTTTTCCGGCAAAGCGGTGCTGGACGACGGGCGCGAGCTGCAGGTGGAAAACCTGCAGGCCTTCGCCGAGCACGCGGTGAACAACTGGTAAACGCATAAAACGCCGGGCGCCTGTCCGGCGGTCAAAAAAAGGGGAACGTTGTAAAACGTTCCCCTTTTTGATCTTTTGAAGGTCACCGCACCGGGCAGACGCCGCCCACGCAGTCGCTGGCGCCGATGTCCAGCTCTGTTTCCTCGTGCTCGTACTTCGAGATCAGCGAGGGATTGAAGGGCCGCATGGCGGCCTTGCGCCGCTCGTACTCTTCCCGGGAAATAGCCTCGTAGGGCAGCAGCTCGTAGAAGCTGTCGTCATAGCTGAGGAAGGACAGAGCCACCACGTCGTCCCAGTTGGCCCACACCCAGTCCTCCACCTCGGCCCACTCGTTGTCGCGCACGTGCACGGTGATGGAGCAGTTGTGGTCCACATAATGGGTCATGAACATCTTGTAGTTTTCCAGCTGTTCCACGGCGGAGACATCGGCCTTCACGCGGCCCTCGGGGGCCTTGACGGGGAATTCCACCACCTTGGTCTTGCAGGTCTCGGGGTCCTGGCCCACCTCGGGGAACACGGGATATCCCAAGTCCTCGCACACCTTGCACAGCGGGTCTGTGGCCGTGATGCGCACGCGGCGGACATAGTAGGGCGCGTGGGAATAGTGCACGCCGCTGGACACCGTGGGCAGCAGGGAAAGCGTGCCCTCCGGCTTCACGGTGGTCACCAGCAGGGGCGCGGGCAGGCCCAGCTGGGCCGCCAGCTGCTCCGCCGCTTCGTGGGCCGTGGCGCGCAGGCGCTCCAGCAGGCGCACCTGGTCTTCCCGGCTCATATTGGTGGCGTTCACCATGTCCTGCCAGCCCGTCAGCGAGCAGCCCAGCAGCCGGTCCCGCCGTTGCACCTGGTCCCACTGGTAGATCTCCAGCTCCCGGCAGGTCATGCGGTAGCCCGCCCGGGCGGACAGGCGCTGGGCCTCCAGCAGGGCGTCCTCGTTCAGCACCCCGTTTTCCACAAAGCCCATGGCGTTGAGGGTGGTCAGGTTGCACAGGCCGTGGCTGTCCAGCAGAATTTCCCCGCAGGGGTTGCAGCCGCAGAAGTTGGGGCGGCGCTTTTTGCCCGCCTCCTCGTTCACCCAGCCGGGCTCGCCGGAATAGCGCATCTGCTGCAAGTGCCAGTGCAGCTGCTCGCGGGTAGGCTTGCGGCGGTAGAAGATGGAATTGTTGCTCATCTGGCGGTGGGCGATGGATTTGTCGATCTCCCAGCGGCCATTGATTTGGCGGTAAAGGTTGCTTTTGGCCTTGATGCAGGCCTCGTCGTCCTGGTCCACCAGGCCGATCTCCGAGGTGCGGCGCACGCCGCCGGAGACCACGTTTTCGCCGATGATGTTGGCAATGTCCAATAGGTCCAGCGGGGCCAGCTGCGTGCGGGCCTCGCCCGTGCGCGCGCCCGCCGCCGTCACCACCTTGTGGATCTTGTCCAGCATCGCCATCATGGATTCATAGCCGCTGGCCGTGCCGCCGAACACTTTCAGCCGTTCGCCCCGGGGGCGGATGCTGTCGTATTCCACAATGATGGTCTGGATCTTGTTGTACTCGCTGTTGGTCAGCAGGTCGAAGTAATGCTCCAGCGCCTGGGCCCAGCCCTCCTTGGAATCGCCGATGGAGATGGTGACGGTGTTGACGGTGAAATCCAGATTGGTGAATTCCAGCCGCTGGGCCGCCGGGCGGGGCGCGTAGGCCTTGTGCAGGATCTGCACATCCGTGCGGATCTTGGGCAGCTGGGCCGCGTCGTCCTTCAAAACGCGCACGCCCACGCCGCTGCCCACCATCAAAAGGTAAAACAGGTCGTGATACGCGTGGAAGCTGTCGATGACCTCAAAAGCGCAGTTGTAGTTCGCCATGGGGTAGGCGTCGGCCACGGGCGTGTTGCCCACCCACAGCGTGCGGCCCGACAAAAACTGCCGCAGATGGTAGATGTTGTCGTACAGGCGCTCGGCCTCCTCGCGGCTCGTGGGCGCCAGCGAGCAGTTGTATTCCACGGCGCGGCGCACCGTCTCCCACCAAAATTCCCGGCGGCCCTGCTTGGGCAGATAGCGGGAATAGGTGCGGGAGTAAACGAAGGAGCCCAGCTGCTCCATGGGGTTGGGGGCGTGCTTGTAGGGGCTGAGGAACTCCTTGCGCAGCAGGCCCTCCTGCCAGTCCTCGCTGTCCCGGGTCTTTTCCTTTTCGATGCGGTACAAAATGTACGCCTTGGCGGTCTTGAAGCGCTGCTGCTCAAACAGCACCTCCTCCACCGTGTCCTGGATATGTTCGATGTCCACGATGCCGTCCGCGTTTTGGCGCAGGCGCGCCTCCACCGCATCCGCCGCCTGCTGCGCGGCCTCCTCGCCGTGCTCGCCCGCCGCCGCGGCGGCCAGGCTGATGGCCCGCACGATAAATTCCTTGTCAAACGGCACAATGGTGCCGCTGCGCTTTCTCACATTCATGGCGATCCCCCGTTCCTGCGTGCCTGCGTCAAAATAAACGAGGCACAAGATATTGTACTTTCTTGAAACAAAAAGCCGTACATTTGGTATTATAGCACGCACCGCTCAAAAAACAAGGGCCGGGCAGGAGAATTTTTCCACTAAAAGGTCGGCGGCGTTCCGCCGCCTGCGGATTCCGAATGGGGCTTTCGCCCCAAGCCCCGTTGCATGAGATACGCTTGCGGGCGCCCCCTCATCCGCCTAATTGCATTCGGCACCTTCCCCCACCGGGGGAAGGCAACGCGGGCGGC
>CATXYA010000001.1 GCA_958403605.1 uncultured Oscillospiraceae bacterium | reverse complement strand
GACAGCGAGACGGGCTATTTCCAGGCCATTTTGATGGACATCCAGATGCCGGAGGTGAACGGCCTCGCCGCCACCCGCGCCATCCGCGGGTTGCCGCGTCCCGACGCCGCCACCGTCCCCATCATCGCCATGACGGCCAATTCGTTCAAAGAGGACACCGAGGCGGCGGCGCAGGCGGGCATGACGGGCTTCGTCACCAAGCCCCTGGACGTCAACTACCTCTACGGCGTGCTGCGCAGCGCAGTGAACGGAAGCTCCTGACGCGGCGCAGAACAAGGAAAGAAGAAAACCGCAGGTGCCAGGGCACCTGCGGTTTTTTGATGCGGTGAGACCGCCGCTTCCGAAGCAGCGTCAACACGGCCGGCGCTCGCTTCAAATGCCGAGCGCCGCATTGCGCCCCGCGATGCGCCCAAAGGTCAGGGCCAGGGAGTGGCTCAGGCCAGGCACGGTGAGGGGATAATCGACGGCGATGCGGTTGCCCTGGACGTTGCCCGCCACATACAGGCCGGGAATGGGCTTGCCCGCCGTATCGTAGCAGTGGGCGTCCTCGTCGCTCTGCAGCCCGCCCAGCGCGACGATCATGGTCGCCGGGACGAACTTGGCGGCGTAAAACGGCGGTTGGGCCACGGGGAACAGGCGGGAGGCCCGCTTGCCGAGATCCGCATCGCACCCGGCGGCGCAAAGCTCGTTGTAGCGTCCGATTTCCCGGAGGGCCGTTTCGGCGGGCAGGCCGGTCAGCGCGACCAGCTCTTCCAGGGTGTCGGCGCGGAAAAGCTGCTTTTTGCGCAGCGCCGTTTCGATCATCCCCGGCGTGACGAGGTTGTCGTTGGTGGTAAGGCCCTTGCTGATCTCGCCGGACGCGATGCGCGCGTCCTCCACGGCGTAGCAAACACAGCCGTGGCTGGGGTAGCCGTGAGGGATCTCCTGCGCCCAGTTCCCGTCCACGAACTGCCAGGCCGTCTTATCGGGCAGGTTCTCGATCTGGCTGCCGAT
Organism: uncultured Oscillospiraceae bacterium; assembly: GCA_958403605.1. Classification (GTDB taxonomy): domain Bacteria; phylum Bacillota; class Clostridia; order Oscillospirales; family Ruminococcaceae; genus Ruthenibacterium. The sequence continues at coordinate 25,688 of CATXYA010000001.1, read as the reverse complement.
CTGCTGGCCGGGCGCGTCCTCGTTCACAAAGCGCCTGCCGCGGCTGTCCAGCAGCAAAAAGCCCGAGGCGCCGAACACGCTGCCCATGTGGTGCGCGCAGGGGGCGTGGGGCTCGTCCTGCAGCTTGGCGCCGATCCACATGCCCATGCGGTGGCCGTCTCCCCTGTTGGAGGGGGCCCGGTTTTCATCATAACTGGTCCACAGCTGAGGCGTCTCGGCGTAGCCGGGCAAAAACCGCCGCAGCATGGCTTCGTTGCTCATGTAGTCCCCAGTCGCCAGGATCACGGCCCGCCCGGCGTCCGCCCGCAGGTAACCGTCCTTAATCTTCGCCACGGCGCCGGTGACGCGGCCCTCCGCCGCTCGCAGCAGCTTTTGCACCGGGGCGCTGCAGTAGGTCTGCAGCCGCCCGCTCTCCTCCGCCAACCGGTGGTTCGCCAAAAAAAGCGGGATATGCGTGGGCTCGAAGGAGACCGTGGTCTCGTAGCACTTGAAGCGCTCCTGCGCGTTGTCGAAATCCGGCGGCGCGGGGTAGCGGCGCGGCTGAATGCAGATGGGCCCTTGGGGCTTGGGCTCAAAGGTCGTCTGCAGCACGGGGATGCCGGGCATGGCCTCCAGGTACCAATCCAGGGCGGCGCCCGCCTCGTCGGCCCAGCGCTTTAAAATGTTCTGGCTGGCCTTATAGGCCATGTCGCGCATCAGTTCGTTCACGATCTCCGTCTTGTCCACGTTCTGGCGGCCCCAGCGCGCGGAAAGGGCGCTGTCCATGGCGGCGAAATCGCCGGAGCGGGCCTGGGGACTGGCGCACTTTTCCAGCAGCACCACGGTGGCGCCCGCCTCCACGGCGGCGCGGGCCGCGGCCACGCCTGCCAGGCCTGCGCCCACGATGACGACGTCGGCCTGTACCGCCAGGGTGATCTGTTCCGCCGGGATGTCGGGCGCGCGGCCCAGCCAGCGCTCCTCTTCATAAATATTGCTCATGGTCTCGTCTCCTCCTTGGATGGTGTGGTCCCGGGTATGCCCCGGCGGGCCAGCAAAAGCTCCAGCCCAAAGGCCAGCAGCAGGAAGCCTGCGCCGATGGCCAGCAGCAGCTCCCAGTTATCGCCCGCCAGCGGGGCGGCGATGCAGGTGGGAATGAGCACGGCGCCCAGCAGCTGCATCGTGCTCACAATGCCGCCCGCCGTCCCGGCATACTGCGGCCCGATCTCCGGCAAAGAGACCGGCAGCGCGATCAGCAGCGGCTGCAGCCCGCCGATGACGAATCCCGTGACACCCAGCGCCAGCGCCAGCAGCGGCCCCGGGGACAGCCGCCAGCCCCACAGCATCCCGGCACTGCCCACCAAGGGGAACAGCAGCATCAGCAGCCGGGGCCGCGGGCACCGCCCCATCAAAAAGGGGCCGGCGAGACAGCCGAAAAAGGTGCCAAAGGTGACAACGGCGGTGTAAACACCCGCCGCGGCCATCGGCATGCCCCGGCCCGCCAGGGCGCTGGGCAGAAAAGAACCCAGCAGCATCTCACAGCCGTAGACGGCCATCAGCGCGCCGCAGGCCAGCCACAGCGCCTTGCTGCGCACCACGGCCAAAAGACAGCGCCGCAGGGGCGGGCGCTCTGTGCGCGCCGGGCCGACGGGCTTGGCCGGGTCTTTCATCAGGATCATCCACAGCAGCCACACGGCGGCGCTGAGGGCGGCTGCGGCGCCGTAGGCCGCGGCAATGCTGGGGAAAAGCGCCGTCGTCGCCAAAGCCGCCGCCATGCCGATGGTGGAGGCCGACAGCAGCAGCCCCATCATTTTGTCCACCTGTCCCACCGGAAACCAACCGCTGAACAGCTTGATGCCCGTGGCGTTGAGGCAGGCCGCCCCCACGCCGGAGAGCAGCATGCTGCTGAAAAAAAGCGGGTAAGAGGGTGCAAACAGGCGCAGGACGGTGCCGAAGGCCGAGACGCCCAGCCCCAGCCCTACCACCCATTTGATGCCCACCTTGTCTGCCAGCAGGCCGATGACGAGGCTGAAAAATACCGCGGGCAGCATGGGTGACGAAAACGCGCCGGAAAACTGGCTGGCGGTCAGGCCCATTGTTTGGCAGAGCTGCGGCGCCAGGGGCGAAAGCTGGTACTGGGTGTAGCTGGGAGAGAAAAAGGCGATGCACGCCACGGCCAGCACCACCCAGCGGTAGGGATTGTTTTTTTTACGCATGGCGGTGCTCCTTTCTGCCCAAGACCCGCTCAAGGCGCCGGCTGCCGCCGGGCCATGGCGCACGCCCCTTGGGCGGCGTCCTGCTCCGACACCAAAATTTGCGCATTGGGATACTTGCGCAGCAAAAGCTCCCGGAACCGGGAAAAGTGGAGGGGGCTTTTGGCGATGGCGCTGCCCCAGGCGCCCACCCGGAAGGAGGGCTCCCGGTACAGCTCCAACTGGGCGATCACCGTGTCCGCCAGGGCGGCGGTGCACGCGGCGGCCCGCTGTAAAATTTGCAGGGCCTGGGCGTCGCCCTGTGCCGCGGCCTCGTCCACCATGGCCGACAGGCCGGGATTGCTCCAGCGCGACTGCTCCATCTCGATGCACAGGGAGATCAGGTCCTCCCGGCGGTGCAGGTGCAGCGTTTCCTGCAGCTGCTCCGTCAGCAGGCCGGGCGTGATGCGCCCGTCAAACAGCAGCGTCAGCAGGTGCAGCGCCTGGCAGGCGATCCAGGAGCCTGAGCCGTCGTCGCCGAAGATGATGGGGGGCCAGCCGCCGCAGCGCGCCTCCCGGCCATGGCGGTCCCGGGCGTAGGCGATGGAGCCCGTACCGGCGATCACCAGCGCCCCCACGCCGCCTGTGACGGCGTAATGGGCCACCACCGCGTCGTTCACACACAAAATGGGGCACGAAAAGCCCGCCAGCGATTGATAGGCCTCATCCACGATCAGCTGGTCCTGCGGACTGTCGATGCCGCTGATGCCGCACACCATGGAGACGCAGTGTTCCCGCCTTTCGCCGAATTTGGCTAAACAGGCGTCGATGTTGTCGTTGATGCGCACCAGCATCTGCTCCGGCGCCATGCCGTGGTGGCAGGCGGGCGGCCCGACAATGCGGGCCAGGTCGTTGCCCGCCAGGTCCTGCGCCCGCACCAGATACTTGGTGCCGCCGCTGTCGATCCCCAATACATATTTCATCTGCGTACCTCTTTCCGCGGGGCGGGGCGGGGCGGGCGTTCCCGCTCACCGCCCGCCGGCGTATTTTGTCTGCCAGGTCTTGGTGAATTGCTCTTCGATCCGGCAATGCTCGCTGACGCCCTTCCGCGCCGGAAGATCGGCCGCCGCCATCTGCGCGGGCAGGATGAACTCGAATACCTCCGTGGTGCTGCTGCCGGTCTGGAGCAGCTCCAGCGTGGGCACACCGTCCACCGGCTGCCCGGCCACCGCGAAAAACGCGGGGCATTCGGCGGCCTGGCAGCGCGCCAGCCCCTCCATGCGGGGCCGGAGGCCGGGGTCCTGCGTCAGGAACAGCAGGCCCCCCAGCGTCCAGTTCGCCACCAGCAGCGGCCCGTGCAGGTATTCCTCGAATTCATAGCCCATGGCGGGCAGGCGAAGGGTCTCCAGGAATTTCAGCGCGGCCTCCTGAGCCGCAAAGGCCCCCGTCCCCTGGCCCACGAACAAAAACCGGTCTGGGGCCAGCAGCGTTTCCTGGTTTTGGGCAAGCCAGCGGCGGCAGCGCCGCAGGTTTTCCGGCATCTGAGAGAAGGCGACCTCCAGGGCCGCAACTTCTTCCGCATACCGCTGAGACGAAATGGTGCGGCCCTTGGCCGCCTCCAGCGCGCACAGGTACAGGCACAGCACCGAGGCGGTGTAGCCCAGCGTTTTGGGTCCGGCCAGCTCTTCCCCGCAGCCGATCTGCATGTGGAGCTTGCTGCGGCGGCTGATCTCGCACGCCGCCTCGCCGGTGATGGCAATAGCGGGGTATCGCGCCAGCTGCTCCATGGCCGCCAGCATATTGGTGGAGGAGCCGCCCTGCGAGAGAAAGACCACCGCGGGCCGGCTGCCGAAAATGGCCGGCAGCCGCGTGGGGATGACGGGCGTCACCTCGATCTGCAGCAGATCGGTGAGAAAAGCACTGGCTGCCGCCGCGGCGTTTTGAGAGGTCCCGCTGCCCACGATATAGAGCCGGTCGGGCCGGGTCTGAGTGAAAAATTCGGCAAAGGGCGCGGCAAGCGCCGCCCGGTCCCGCAGCATCGCCGCCAATACGGACGGCTGCTGCTGGATATAATCCTTCATTGTATGTTCCATGGTCTCATCCTTTCGGCTGCGGTCAGCTTTTCAGCCCCGAGGTCGCAATGCCCTCGACGATATATTTTTGGAAAAACAGGTAAACGGCCACCGGAGGGATGCCCGAGATCAGCAGCGCGGCGATCTTCACGCGGCCCTCCAGCCAGGAGCCGTCGCCCAGCAGCCCGGCAATGAGCACGCTCACGGGCTTCCAGCGGGAGCCCGCCACCAGGGTGGGCCACAAAAAGGACCCCCACACCTGCATGAATTCAATAACAGTGACCGTCAGAAGCGGTGTGGCCATCAGCGGCAGGATGATGCGCCAGAAAATGCGGAAGTGCGAGGCGCCGTCGATCTGCCCCGCCTCGATCAAGTCCCGGGGAATGGATTCCAGAAACTGCTTGATGATGAACACCGCGAAGGCGGAGGGGATGGCCGGCACCGCCAGGCCGATCAGTGTATCGCTCCACCCCAGGTTGTAGACAAAGCGGTAAAGCGGGATGATGTAGGTGATCATCGGCAGCATCAGGCTGGAGAGAATGACGAGGAAGATGACATTTTTGCCGGGGAAATTGAAGCAGGCCAGCTCGTACCCCGCCAGCGCCGAGACCAGCAGCATGCCGATGATGGTGGCCGCGACGTAGAAAAAGGTCTGGAAGCTGGAGGCGATGATGGTCGTCTGGTCCAGCGCGGCCCGCAGGTTTTCCAGCCCCGCCGTCAGCGAGTTGGGGTAAAAGGTGGAGACGATGCCCCGGTCCGACGTGGAAAAGGTGACGCTGATCAGCTGGGTAAAGGGCAGCAGGCAGACGACCAGCCAGACCAGGGCCACGGCCCAGATCAAAATTTTTGCGGCCCGGCTTGTGGGCTTCATCATGGCGGTCACTCCTCCCTTTTCATCTTTTTGGCGCGGTGGGCAAGCTGGAAGAGCGTGATCACCATAATGACCGCCATCAGCACAAAGCCCTCGGCGCACGCGCGGCCCAAATTGCCCGCCTTGCCGGAGTACACGTTGCCCACGATCTCCATGACCGGGTAGCTGGCAAAGGCGTTTTTGCCGCCGATGACCGCCACGGCGCTGGAATTGGACAGCACCCAGGGGATGTCATACACCTGGATGGCCCCGATGAAGCCGTTGACGATCACGAAAAACAGGACCGGCTCCAGCATGGGCAGCGTGATGCGCGTCCATTGCTGGAAGGTGCTGGCGCCGTCGATGCGGGACGCCTCATACAGCTCGGAGGGGATGTTCTCCATCCCGGCGGTCATGATGATCATGTTGAAGCCGATGGCGCGCCACAGGTCGATCATGACGAGCAGGGCGGTGAAATAGCCCGGCGTGTTGCGCCACGAAATGTCCGCGCCGATGCCCAGCTTGGCAAACAGCATCGCCAGCGCGCCGCTGCCGGGGGACATCAGCCACAGCCAAACGCCCGTCGCCAGGAAAAAGGGCGCCACGTAGGGCATGAAAAACGCCCCGCGGAAAAAGCGCCGTGCCCGGCCCTTGAACTGGTTCACCACCAGGGACAGCAGCGTCGCGATGCAGAGGTTGGCCGGCACGGCGATGAGGACGAACCAAAACAGGTTTTTCAGCGAGGTGAGAAAGCGCCGCCCGTAGCGCGTGGAGGCGGACAGGATCTCTGCAAAATTCTGCAGCCCCACAAACACAGGCGCGTGGTTGGCCTTGGTGCTCCAATCGGTAAAGCTCATGATCAGGCCATAGACCATGGGCCACAGGATAAAGGCGGCGTAGACCAGCATAAAAGGGGCCAGGCCCAGATAATGTTTTCCATAGCGCCTGAGGGTGTGGCCGCCGGATCGTTGTTTCTTGTGAGCCATGTGACATTCTCCTCTGCTTTTCCGCCTGGCGGCGGGCCGGCCGCAGGGGACGGGAGCCCCGCCCCTGCGGCCTGTTCCGCCGTTTCGGCCCGTCAGGCTAATTCGTTGATGCCGTCTACAGCGTCCCGCGCCGCCTGCTCCAGGTCGGTGACGCTGCCGTCCCAGATGCCGAACAGCTGGTCCGCCATGCCGGTCTCCCAGCCGTAATCCTCGCGGAAGGGCACGGCCTGGTTGACGCAGTTCTCGATGGTCTCGTTGCAGATGCCCAGCAGCCAGGGGGCCTCGGGGTCCTTGGACACCTGCTCCATGGCCTTCATGTTCATCACCGGGCGGCTCATGTCCTTGCAGAAGGTGGCCATCTGCGGGGTGTCGGAGATGTACAGCAGGAATCCGGCAAGCACTTCGTTTTTGCCCGCGTCGCCGCTGTCCACGGCGCCCGCCCACTCGTTGCCGAAGGATGCGCTGTACGGCCCACCCGCCACCTGGGAGGGCACGGGGATGGCGTCATAGCGGAAGTCGGGGTTTTCCGCGGCAGCCGCTTCCAGGTTGGGGTTCCAGAAGGGTCCCTCCACGCCGAAGGCCAGCTTGTTGCCCGTGAAGGCGTCCGTCGCGGCCTGGTCTTCAAACAGGTAGGCCGCCGAATAGCGCCCGATCTTCTGCAGGTATTCAAAGCCCGGCAGCAGCGCCTCAGGGGTGATGGTGGTCTCGCCGTTTTCCCAGCCGATCTTGAGGTCCGGATTGCCCGCCACGAAGGCGCAGGTCATCCAGTCGCTGGCGGTCAGGTCGGGGATCACGTCGTACCCGTGCTGCTGCACCTGTTCAAACTGGTCCAGCAGCTCGTCCAGCGTCGCGGGGCGCACGGCGGGGTCGATGCCGCAGTCCTCCAGCACGGCCAGGTTGCGGTACAGCAGATGGCAGTTGGCCGTCAGGGGGACGCCCCAGCACGTGCCCGCGGGGTTGTTCATCAGATCGTGCATGGCGGTGGCGTTTTGGGCCTCCTTCCACGCTTCGTCAGCGGCATCATAGTACGGCTGGATGTCCAGCAGCTTGGCGTTTTCCACCATCTTTTTTCCGTTCTGGAACTGGATGGTGAAGATGTCCGGCAATGCGCCGCCCGCAATGAAGCTGGACACGATCTCCGTGTCGGGCTTGCCCACGTAGGTGATGCTGCGCACCTGGGGGTTCAGGGCCTTGTATTCTTCCGCCCACTGGTTCCAGATCTCCCCGGCGCGGCCCACCGTCCAGTCCTGGAACAGCCACACCGTGATGTCGTAACCGTCCTTGGGGGCGGCGGTGCCGCCGCCGCTTGCAGAGGAAGGGGCGCCGCCGCATCCCGCCAGGGAGACCAGCAGACATACCGCCAGCAGCAGGCAGCTCCATCGTTTCATCCTTTTCATCTTGTACCTCCTTTTTTGCGGCTCCGGCGCAGGAAATTGCCCGGATATTGCTTTTCACGGCACCGGAAGCCTGGAAAACATTCTTTTTGAACAAATTTCCGAACGGTTGTGCACAACTTTCATCTTGATTATACAAGCTGCGGCCCGGCGGGGGAACTCTCGAAACTGACAGTTTCTTTTCCTGCCCATTTTCAAAAAGTAACAGGGGGATGCCGGCGGCATCCCCCTGTTACTTTTGATAGGGCCTCAAAGCAGCCCCGCTTTTTTTGCCTCCTGGATCGCCAGGACCTTGTTGTTGACGTTCAGCTTTTGATAGATGTTTTGGATGTGGAAGCGCACGGTGGTGACGGAGATGAACAGCTGCTTGCTGATCTCGGCGTGCTTGTAGCCCCGGGCCAGCAGCGCCAGGATCTCCAGCTCCCGCGCCGTGAGGATGGCCCGCTGCTCCTGGGGCGTGCGCGCGCCGCTGTAGCGGTGCGCGAATTTCAGCAGCGCCGCCAGGTATTCGCCCCGTGTCAGCTCAAAGACGTTGCGCTCCGCATCCTCCGCGGCCCACCGTCCCCACGCCGGAACGACCTCTGACTGCGGCACCAAAGCCTCCCCGTCCGCCGCAGAGGGGGACACGCGGTGGTCCGCAACAGCCAGCGTCAGCGCTTTTTCCAGCAGCCCCCCGGCCCCCAACGCGTCCCCCAGGCCCTTTTTGGCGGCGGCCATGTGCAGCAGATTGTGCAGCAGGCCCAGCTGCAGGTCGAAGCGCTGAAAATGCGGCGCCGCCGTCTCGCAGAAGGCCTCCAGCTGAAGCGGGTCGCCCGCCAGCAGCACCTTGCCGCGGACCACGTCGTAAAAAGAAGCGGCCCGAAGATAAAAGGTCTGCCCGCCGCGGTCCCCCGCCAAGATCCAGGGAGCCGCGTCCTGCGGCTCCCTGCGGCAGCAGGCCAGATAAGCCCGGCACAGCTGGAAGGCGGTCTGCAGCAGCGGCGCCTCTTCGGACGCCAGCTCCGCCGCGAGCCCGTCCAAAAGGCGGGCGCACTCCTGCGTGTTGCCGGCAAACAGCGCCAGGCGGCACAGGGTGAAATGGGCGCAGAGCAGCAGGTCCCGCTGCCCGGCAGTGCGGGCCTTGTAAATGCCCTTATAGGCGTACAGCTCCGCCTGTTCCAGGTTGCCCGTCTCCAGGGCGTATTCCGCCAAAAGAACAGAGTCGGCCCCCAGGCCGCAGCCGTCCAGGCTCTCGCTCAGGCGCGGCAGCTCCCGGGCCAGCAGCTCCACCTTTTCGCCCAGGCGTCCCCGCTCGGTGTGGAAGAGGTACAGCAGCTCCGGCGAGCCGAAGGAAAGGGCGTGGCCACGCAGCAGGATCTGGGACGGGCTGGCCTGCAGCCACTTTCTCGCCTGCCTGCCGTGCTGCAGCGCCTCCTCCAGCCGGTTGAAGCACAGCAGCATCCACAGCAGCTCGGCCTCGCCGCGCAGCCTGCTGCGCTCACGCGGCTGGCCGCCCTCCCGCTGCAGACGCTCGTCCAGCTTCAACAGCAGGTCCCAGCCCTGGGCCCAGGCGCCCTTGGCTCCGCAGAGGGCCAACACGTATCCGCAGCGCAGGCAGGCCCAGGGATAAGCCAGCAGCGTCTCCTCCTCCACTTGCCCTAAGATGTGCAATATCTGCTCAAACTGCCCGCTGGGCACCATCTCCCGCGCGGGCAGGTCCAGATCTGCCAAAATCACTTCCTGTTCGCCCGCCAGGGCCAGGTAATGGTAGGCACGGGCGGGGTCGCCGTGGCGCAGATACCATTCCCCGGCGCGTTTTCGGCTCTGGGAAAGGTCCGGCTGCCGCCAGCTTTCCTTTTCCTCCAGAAAATCCTTCACCACATTCTGCAGATGATAGGTCTTGTGGAACTCGTCGTAGACAATGACGGCACCGTTGTACAGCAGCTCCTCCAGCACACCGCTTTGGGCGTCCGTCTGCAAAACTGACGCCGCCAGGGGCAGGGGGAATTCCCCCAGTATCGACAGCTGGATCAAGGCTTCCCGGGCCCCGGTGCTCAGAGAGGGATAGATGTTTTGCTCCAAAAATTCTTCCACGGTGTCGTTTTTCTGCATGGGCATACCGCGGCTCATGCCGTCCAGGATCAGCGAGATCATGCCGATCCAACCGTCCGCATAGTCGCTGACGGCCTGCGCCTGCGCTTCGGTGAGCGCCGCCCCCGCCAGTTGGCTGTACTGAAAGACCTCCGGGGCGGTAAAACGAAGCGCCTTTTCCGTCAGCGTGAAGCACAGGCCCTTTTGGTAAAGCGCGGCGGCGTCGAGAAAAGAGAGGTCCCGCGTCAAAAGGACGATGTGGAACCCCGCCGGCTGACGCTCCGCCAGCTTTTTGAAGAGGTGGAACAGGCCGGGATCATGAAATTGCTGAAAATCGTCCAGCACCAGCAAAAAGGGCGTGGGCCAGCCCGCGCGCTCGAAACAGGTGAGCAGCGCGGCGGTTTTTTCCTTGCCGTCGGGGTAACCGATGCGTCCCAGCTCGCCTGCCGCGTCCCAGCCCGCCGCCGCCATGCGCTGTACCAGCATCCGCCACAGGGCAGCCGGGCCGTCGCCGCACTCGGCTACGGAAAGCCGGGCGGCGGCACAGGAGTGCTTCTCCAAAAACAGCCGCATGGCCGTCGTTTTTCCGTACCCGGTGGGGGCGTGGACGATGGACAGGGGATAACTGAAGATCTTTTCCAGCTTGTGGCCGATGCGCTCCCGTTCCAAAAATTGATGGATCAAATCGCTACGCTCCTATTCTGCAGGGCGGCGGCCCCGCGTCCCGTGCCAACGGCTGCAATGAGGTTATTCTACCATGACGCCGCACAGCGGCCACGACAAAACCGCACTCGCTGCGGTTTTGCATGGTTCAATGTTCTCTCAGGCGTCAAAATCTTTGATTTTGGGAACGCCGTGAGGTTATTATACCATAAGCGCGAAGAGGCCGGGCTGGTGCCGGACAAAGGAAAATATTTCCTGGGCAGACAACGCGGTTTTCCCGCGCTTGACAATTATTGCGCTCTCTGTTTAACAATATCAATTTCTCTTCTCGAATTCAACAAGGCGCCGGAAAAACCGTCAATATGGAAACATTGGCGGCCCTTTTTTGGCGGATCGGACAAAAAACTCCCGGACCTTGCGGGAAGGCCCGGGAGGGAGGAACAATAAAAAAGTTTATCTGGATGGCCCACATGGCCGGAAAAAATAGCCTGCGGCTATTTTTTATTGCGTCAGTAACAAAAAATGCCTCGCTGCGCATCACCCTGTCCATCCCTCCGCCCAAAGCAGAGCCCTTCAAACGGTTTCGGTCCATTGCGTCCACAGCGACCGTACCCTGCCGCACCAGCAGGTTGTTGGCGAAAGCCGAGCCAATGCCCACGCGTGGGCTGTTGACAAGATCCGGAAAAGCAGTTGAAAAACTGCTGCTATTTTGCATTCATCGCATTCCTTTAAAAAAGCGATACCGGCTGCTTTTTCCTTAAAAATAATTTATACGCAAGCCAGGGGGGATGCCGCTTCAGTTTAGCAGCGCGATGGAAATATCATTGACGTTGGTGCCCGTCGGGCCGGTGATGAGCAGGCCGCCTACTGCCTGCAGCGCGTGGTAGGCGTCGTTGTCCAGCAGCATGGCGTCGTAATCCAATCCCTGCCTACACAGAGCGGTAAAGGTATCGCCGTCCACGTAGCCGCCGGCAGCGTCGGTGGGGCCGTCGGTGCCGTCCGACCCGGCGCTGATGACGGCGGCGTTCGGCATGCCGGCGATGCCCTTGGCCGCGGCCAGCGCAAGCTCCTGATTGCGCCCGCCGAGGCCCTGCCCTTTCAGATGGACGATGGTTTCGCCGCCCGCGAGGAACGCCAGCTTCTCGCCCGGATGTTCGGCGGCCTGTGTTTGCAGAATGCCGGCCAAAAAACTGCCGGCTTCGCTTGCCTCGCAGGCTAGCCGGTCGGTCAAAAGCACTGTTTTGTACCCGCAACGGCGGCATGCCTGCTCGGCGGCACGGCAAAGCTGCCGGACGCTGCCAATAATGGTAGTCGCAACATTCGCCAGCTGTTTTGGAGTTTCCTGCTGTAGATGGCCGCACGCTGCCGAACTGAGCGGAAGGCCATATTTGCGGACGACGGCCATGGCGTCCGCGCAGGTGGTGCTGTCCGCCGCGGCGGGGCCGCTGGCGATCTGGTCCAGAGGATCGCCCAAAATATCGGACAGAACGATCGCCTGGATCATGGCCGGGGCGCAGTGCTGTGCAAACCGTCCGCCCTTGACGGCGGAAAGGCGTTTACGGATCGTGTTCATCTCGGTGATATCCGCCCCGCATGCAAGGAGCTGTGCGGTGATCTCCTGCAGCTCCCGCGCGGGGATCAAAGGAAGCTCAAACAGCGCGCTGCCGCCGCCGGAAAGTAAAAATAGGACGGTGTCGGTTTCCGTAAGGTTTTGTGTCATGGCGAGCACCGCCTGTGTCGCGGCGAAACTGTTTTCATCGGGGACCGGGTGCCCGGCCTCAAAACAGCGGATGCCCGGCAGCGGGCGCTCCACATGGTGGTACTTGGTAACGACGATGCCGTCAGTGACAGGCTGGCTGAGAACGGAAAGTGCGGCCTCCGCCATTTTCCATGCCGCCTTTCCAACGGAAACAAGAAATACTCTGCCGGGGAACGTCATCCCGCGCAGGGCGCGGGCAACGGCGTTGGCGGGGCTGACGCTCTCGATGGCAGCGCGTACGATCGCTTCGGCATTCTGATGCAGTGCTTCATTCATAGATCTTGTTCCTCACCTCTATTTTTCGATCTGGTTCAAGGCGGCGTTCAGGTCTTTAGCCATGGCGGGCGGCACGGCCTTGCCCGCCTGCTGCAGCAGCTTTTGCAGGGGCATTTTATCCATCTGGCGGCGGATGGCTTCGGGCATCTGCACGCTTTTGGCCACGTCACCGTAGCTTGCGGTAGCCTTTTCCATAATTTTTGCCAGCAGTGCGGCAGACCGCGGGTTCTTCTTCAGATCCTCCATGCTGTCCAGGATGGAATAATACCCCTCGCGCAGCAGCTCTTCCGGCTTGTCAAACCAGTTCACCAGCTGCGTGCCCTCGGCAAAATAGGTGGGGTTGGCGGTTTCCACCCTCCGGATGGTGATGCTGTCTGAAAGCGCGCCGCTGCGGGCCTCGATGGTGTGTTCTCCGGAGATGGGCACCGTAAATTTGAAGACCTTATCGCCGGTCTGGGCCGCAAATTCTTTGCCGTCCACAAACAGCGTGACGGCGGGCTGGTTGGAGTACACCTTGATCTCGGTCTCCTGCCCAGTGCGGTCAACGTAGCGGCGGCCGCACAGGTGCACGAAGGGCTCGCCGCTCAGGTATGCCTTATAAATGTAGAAGGCATCCTTTTTCGTCTTGCGGTCGAAGGTGACGAGACCTTTCTGGTTTTGGCCGGGCTTGCCGCCCTCGCTGCGGCCATCCGCACCAAAATCGAACATATTCCAGCAATGCATGGCCCAGATGTAGGGCCGTTCGCTCCACATTTTCAGCATGTGCTCGTGGTAGACGGCTTGGTAGGGCTCCGACCAGTCGCCTTTTTCCGGCCTGCCGTTCTGGTAGACGGGGTTTGCGTCCGCGCCGTATTCCGAAAGGCCGATCACCGCCTCGGGGTGCGCGGCGTGGAAGGCGTCAAAAAATTCATCGTTCTGCTCCAGCTCGCCCAGATACCAGCCGTAGTACAGGTTGTAGCTGCGGATATCGGGCAGGAATACCAGCGGGTCTTCCGGGTCCAGCATAAAGGCGTGGGCCATGGCGGTGGGGCGCGTGGCATCCAGACTGTGGCACAAATCATTGAGCAGACGGTGGTTTTCCACCAGGTCCGCGCTCATGCCGCTGGCGGTGATCTCATTTGAGAGGCCCCAGCATACGATGGACGGATGATTGTAATTCTGGAGGATAAGCTCGGTCATCTGCGACAATGTATTCTCCCGGCCCGCCGGCATGTGTGCGGTGATGTAAGGAATTTCCGCCCAGACGATCATCCCATATTGATCGCACAGATCGTAAAAATACTGGTCATGCTGGTAGTGGGCCAGACGGACGGTGTTGGCGCCCATCTCCCGCAAAAGGGCGAGGTCCTCCTCGTGCTCGGCTTTGGACAGCGCATTGCCGATCCCCTGCCGGTCCTGATGGCGCGCCGCGCCGCACAAAGGATAGCGGCGGCCGTTTAGGAGAAAGCCCTTTTCGGGGTCGATGGCAAAGCTGCGCACACCGAATTTGGCGGCAACGCAGTCGCCGTTATCCAGGCTGGCGTTGGCCGTATAAAGATAAGGGTCTTCCACACCGTCCCACAAATGGACATTTTCCAAATGGAAAACGCTCTCGGCATGGCCGTCCAGCACCTTGGCGTCCAGCGTCTGGCTGTCGATGGTGAACTGCACATGCTCCGCCGGGCCCTCTACCCAGGCTTCTGCGACGACCTCAGCAGACTTTAGATCGGCGGAGAGCTTGGGCGTCACCCGGATGCCGGGGCTGCCGTGATACCCCAGCGCAAAGTGCACCGCGGGCACACGCAGCAGATAAACGTCCCGGTAAATGCCGCCGTAGAAGGTGAAATCGGCCTTTTGCGGATAGACGGTATCGTTGGCCGAATTGTCCACGCTGACGGCCAGCAGGTTTTCGCCGGCGGCCAAAGCCGGCGTCAGCTCCGCGCGGAAGGTAGAATAGCCTCCGCGGTGTGCGGCCAGCTTTTTGCCGTTCAAAAACACTTCCGCCGTCATGGCCGCGCCGCGCAGCTCGATCCACAGCTGCTCACCGCCCGCCAGGGCGGGGGCGGCAAATTTTTTCACATACCAGCAGCAGCCGCGGTAATAGTCGTTGCCGCCGTCGGTGCCGTCCTTGGCGTTCCAGGTATGGGGCAGGGTGACGGCCTCGCCGTGTGCCAGCGTTAAAGCAGAGCCGGAGTCCTGCCGGGAAAAATACCAGCCCTCGTTCCAAAGTTCAGTGATGCGCATAGCAAGCTCCTTTTTTACTGTATTTCATTGTGATCACGATCAGGAAGATCCTCCGCGTGGCGCGTTCAGGCACGGAGGTGCCCAAGATGGCGCAGACTTTCCTTCGGCGTTCCGGCCATGGTACTCCTGTCCACCGCCGCCAGGCCGAAGGTCATAGAGAACCCTTTCCGCCAAGCAGGCTCACCTAAAGGAAGCCCGTCCGCGATGGCAATGCCGTTTTCCGTGACGAGTGGAGATTGTTCCCCTCCACCGGATGGGCTGCAGTCGCCGCCCCAACCAAAAAATCTTTTTGAAAAACCGGCCTTCTTTCGCTCCTCTGATCGCCTTTTTTATGAAATGACCTCCTGTAATCAGGCGTGTATGCTTCACGCCGCATTTTACAGGAGGTCATTGAAATTTACCGCAAGGTCAAATGCTTGTGCGGCGCATGGCGCTATTTTGCCGCGGTTGCCTTTGCGATCTTCTTCTTTTCCGCAATTTCAGATTGGATCTCGGCCATACGTTCCTTATCCAGCTCATAGAAGCGCATGGCGATGATGTTGGCGAGCCAGCCCAGGATCGGCAGGCCGAACACGAGGAGCTCCACGATCCACAGGATACTCCAGGTCGCTTCATCGCCCAACTGGGGCATCACCGTGGTGTAGCCGATGGCCGCAACCGCAACGGCGGCGATGGTGGAACCGAAGGAGGAAACGATCTGTTCAGAGAAGCTGTAGATGGCGCCGACCATGCCGGGCATAAAGTTGCCCGAGCGGTAAAGCTCGTAGTCGATGACGTCGGCGCGCATCATGCTCTCCGCGATGTTCAGGCACATGGTGGCCGCGGATTTGCCCATCATCAAAGCCATATACAGGTACATCACAAACCCGCCGGCGCCGATCATCGCCATGCCGGTGGGGCCGAGGATCAAACAGGCGGATGCGACGATCAAATTGATGGCGATACACAGCCAGGACATCAGCGTGGTCGCTTTCTTTACACCCCATTTGGCAAGATACACGCCGCCAAGAAAGGCGAAAACAAATCCAATGATGGTGGAGGCGTTGTTCACGGTGTTCGCAACCTGATAGCTGCCGATCAAAATGCCGTTGAGCAAGGTGGTAACAACGGCCTGGCCGTTGGTGTTGTTTGCCAGCTTATCGGTAATGCCGGCGATCATGTAGCAGCGCAGGGGCTTATTCTTCTTGACCATGGCGAACATGTCCTTGACCTTGATGGAATTCTGCTCGCCCTTATCGTTAGACATCAGCTTGCCGAAAATCTCGGGGGTATCGACTTTTCTCAAACCGATAAAGGACAGCACGGTAAAGAACAGCGCGTAACCGCAGTACCAGAAGCAGGCCTCGCTCAGCATAGTAGCGTCGATCTGGTTGTTGTAACGGGGCAGCACCACCAGGTTGAGGATGTTGGTGATGCCCAAAGGTCCCACATACTGGTAGATCATCTGGACAAACTGCATGAAGGGACGCTGTTTGGGGTCGTTCGTGAGGATAACACCGATGGAGGTGCCGCCGGCAATGGACGTGACGGAGTATCCCAGCACGAACAGGAAATACAGGACAATATAAATGACAACGCCCGCAACGCCCGTGAATTTGCCGGACAGGACATTGAACATCAAAATGGCGCAGACCGCTTGGATCAGATATCCCAACATCAGGAAAAGCCGGATCTTACCAAACCTGCCAACCTTCGTCTTGTCGTAGATCAGTGCGAGCAGAGGGTCGATCGCGCCGTCAAACCACGTTTTCACAGTTGCCAAAACGCCGGTGAGCATAACAGCCACGCCGAAGCCCGTGTTGGCAACGTAACCCGTCATCATCATCATGACGTAGAAGGTCATCTTGCTGGCACTGGCGGCGGGCGCCAACATCATTTCATAAGGTTTGGCGGTACGGTATTTCGAGTCGTTGGAACCTCTCATGCCGCCGAATATTTTTTTTATGTTCACAGCGCCGCTCCTTTACTCCTGGATGGGAACAGCCGTGCCGTCGGCGTTCAGCGTGTAGGGTGCGGCGGAGAGACCGGAGTAAAGCTGCTCGTTGCCCTCAACAAGCTCGGTCAGAGTCATCACGCCGTCCTCAACGGTGCAGTAGCAGCTCAGCTCCAGGCCCATGCTCTTGATCTCGCACTTGACGCTCTTGAGGTTTTGGGCGATGGTGAAATCAACGGTATTGCCGCTCATATCGGCGGAGTAATCATACCGCTCCAGTGCGGCGGCTTGCGAAGCCGGGGTGGAGGCATCGGTTTTTGCAGAGCCAGCGGTGCTTGCGCTACTTGCGGGTTTACCGGAGCAGGCTGCCAGGGTGAACAGCAGGCAGCAGGCGAGGGCGACAGTCAGGATCTTCTTTTTCATGTTTCTTCTCCTCTTTTTTGATGATTGGATCGTTGTTTTCCGACAGGAGATTCCCTTCGGGGATCCGTTTCTCCTGCGGTTCGCATAACCCCATTCTAGGGGAGTCCGCTCCCTTGTACTAGCTCCAAATTAAGGAAAATGCGTCACAATTACAGAACGTTCCCGCCTGTCTGTAATTGTGACGCATTTTCGCGAATTACAATCTATTTGCAACGATGGGGATGTGTTAACATGGCAATGGTCAAAGGATGAGGTTCTGTTCCCGGTATTCCCGCGGCGTCATTCCCACAATGGAGCAGAAGGCTTTCCCGAACACGGAGCGGGAGGAGAATCCGACGGTTTCCCAGATGCTTTCCACGCTCAGATCCGTGGAAGCCAAAAGGACCTTGGCCTGTTCGATGCGCACACATTTGATATAGGCGCTGACTGAGCACCCGGTCTCCTTTTTAAACAGGGCGGACAGATAGTACTTGGCATAGCCCAGTCTGCTTGCCAGCATATCGATGCTCAGGGGTTCGGCCGGGTGGAGCTGGATGTAATCGCAGCAGGACTGGATCGCCTTCGAGTAGTTGGGGTTGACCCGCAGCTCGTGCACGAAGGCTACAAAATCATGGTACATGTGCGTTTTCAGTTCTCCTACATATTCCCCATTGCTCGAAGCGAAAAACTTTCTGATGTAGGCGTCGCCGACCGGGTAAGCAACGGAGGGAGACAGACCGCCCTCGATGGCGGCACGTGTACAAAGGGTGGTAAACGTGGTGCAGGCGATCTTCATATCCAGCAAAGGGTTGCCGGTATATTCCCGGACGCGGGCCACTGTTTTTTGTGCGGAAAGAGCGGACGCAGCAGCCGCGTTTGCATCTCCCTCGCGAATGGCGTGCAGCATTGTGCGCTCCGCAAGATAAACATTGAGCCGATCCTTCACTTTTGTGGGGACCTTCTCTTCCGCAGACGTGGAAAGAAACGCGGAAATGGGCGCGGGCTGGTACTGAATGGAGCTTTCCGGCAGCAACTCGCCGTTTACCAGCTTGTGGAGCATCACCGCGTATTGGCAATCGCTTTGAATGGAAATCACGCTCAACGCCTGCAGCTTCTCGGCCAGGAGCGCTATCTCATTCTGCGGTGCGAGGTCATGCAGGGCATCGTGGACATATTCCGCGATGGATTCATGCATGCCGCTGGCAAAAAACGGGCCGAGGATATGGCAGGCGGAGATTTTGTCCTCCTGCATTTGCTTTACGGCGATCCAGCGCAGCTCTGCTTCGCCCGATAAAACCATGGGCGTGGTACCGATGGAACACCGCAGATATTCAAAGCAGCCGGTTTGCCGGAACAACAGATCCAGCATCCGCTCTGTCCCGGAGCTGCTGCGCAGCAAAACGCCCTCAGGGCTGTAGACCCAGTAGTCCATAGCGTGGCTGCAATGGATCAATTCCAAAAAAACATTGATCTTTTCCTGCGTATCCATGACGATCCTCCTTTGGTAATGTCTCCAAAATACCACAAGCCGCGGATGTTTTCAATATCCTGGCCCGGTTCGACAGCGGGCCGCAAAAAAGACAGCAGAGATCAATCAATGAAACTTACAGGAGGGATCGAGATGCCAAAAGATAACAAAGCCGCTGCCCGGCACGGCAAGGAAAGCCCGGCACATTGGTGGAACGAAACGCCCTGGCGCATGGTGCAGACGAACCTCAGGGAAATCGATATGGCGGAGCTGGATGCCGAAAGATTTGCCGCAGACCTGGAGGAATTCGGCGCGACCGTGGTCAACCTGAATGCCGCCGGCATTTTGGCCAGCTACCAAAGCAAGCTGCCCTACCACACGGTGAGCCGCTGCCTGACGGGCTCAAGCCTGCAGCAGATCCTGGACGCCTGCCACAGACGGGGCATCCGGGTGATCGCCCGCTGCGATTTTTCCAAGATCCCCGCTGCGGTCTATGAGCAGCACCCGGACTGGGCCTTCCGCAAAGCGGACGGCTCGATCATTGAGCAAAACGGCTTTGTTCAGACCTGCCAAAACAGCGTGTACCAGACCGAAAAGGTGCCGGAGATCCTGCGGGAGCTGCTGACCACCCATAATTTTGACGGGGTGTACTGCAACATGAGCGGTTTCATCGCCACGGATTATCACGGCGGTATTCACGGGTTTTGTACCTGCGGGCGGTGCAGGGCGGCCTTCAAAGCGGCGTTCCACATGGACGCCCCGTTGAAACCGGACAGGAAAGACCCTGCCACTCTGCGCTATCTGGGCTTTCAGGCAGGCTGCGGCAAAAAGCTGCGCGCCGCCATGAATGATGTGATAAAATCCATCGACCCCGAGATCGCGCTTGACAAGGTGGACTTCCTGCGCACCGAATCCCATTCCGAGATGGAGATCCCCATCTGGGTGTACAGCGCCTCCTCCAACTGCCGCCAGACTGTGGGCGCCGGCCGGAAGATGGTCAGCGACAACGCAGTCGTCGATTATATGGGCTTCCGCTACCGGGAGTGCTCCATCTGCCCCGAGGCGCTGGCCCTGCGCCAGTGGCAGAACGTCGCCAACGCAGGCAGCTGCAGTTTGTACATCATCGGCCGCCTGGACAGCCATCTGGACAGATCCGGGCTTGAGCCGACCAAACGGGTGTTTCAGTTCCACAAAAAATATGCGGATGTGATCTCCGGCCTGCAGTCGGGCGCGGAAGTACTGCTGGTGTGCAAAGACCAGGTCGGCCGCAGCGACGCCGAAAGCTACGGCTGGATCCGCGCGCTGACTGCCAGCCACATCCCCTTTGACGAATGCAGGCTGGCCGGCCTGAGCGAAGTGCTTTTGGCGCGGGAAAAAGTAGTGATCCTGGCGGATGTCAGTATGCTGAAGCCGGAGCAGGCTGCAATGCTGGACGCCTTTGCACAGCGCGGCGGCACCGTGATCGTCAGTGGAGAAGCCGGCCTTGGGCGGCAGCCGCTCGCTTGCCTGGGGGTGACACTGGGCGCAAAGCGCAAGGGCTGCATGTCCTCGGTACTCAAGGTGGAGGAGCCGGAATTCCCGCGCTGCGCCAAAGCGCCGCTCATCGCCTTCGGGCCCGCGTTTCAGGAGGTCGTTCCCGGGGAAAACACGGCGGCCTATCTGAAGCTGATCCCCGAGCATCCCTTCGGCCCGCCGGAAGTGGCTTACTTTACCGAGGTCACCGATATCCCCGGCCTTACCCTGCATCCGCACGGCGCGGGCAAAGGTATTTTGATCCCGTGGAGCATCGGCGCCTTTTACCAGGGTGAGGGCTATACCAACACCCTGAACGTCATGCAGGACGTGCTGTTCAGCCTCTGCAGCATCCCGGAAATTGCCCCGGAGCTGCACGAAAGCGTGGAGCTGGTACTTTCAAGGAAACCCGGCAAAACAGTGCTGTCCCTCATCAACGCCAGCGGGTACTTCGCCAACAGCTACTTCAAGCCGGTCCCCATGACGGAGATCAGGCTGACCCTCCCCGGCAGCTTTGCGAAGGCAGCGGCGCTGAACGGCGGCCACGTGGCCCTTGACGGCAGCAGCGTCTGCCTGGACCGGCTGAACGATTTTGAAATGATCGTGCTGGAGGAAGGATCAGCAAATGGCACGCTACCCGTACCGCACTGATCTGAAAGCGCCGGCGCGTCTGGCTCTGCCGGACTTCTCGGACCCGAGGCTGGCCCCCGCCGTCCGGGTACTGGTGAAAAACCTGCGGGCGCAGGTGCGCGGCTTTACGCCGCCGCCCGGCGTGCGTTTCAGGCGCACAGAGATCCCCGTCTGGGACGGCGCGCAGATGGAGTGCTTTGTGCTGGAACCGGCGGATGCTCCGGCGCCGCTGCCCGGGATGCTGTACTGCCACGGCGGCGGATTTTTCCTGCCGCTGCAGCCCATGATGCTGCAGCTGGCGGCGCAGTATGCGCAGGAGCGGCAGCTGCGGGTGTACCTGCCCGAATACCGCTTTTTGCCGGAGCATGCAAACCCGTACCCCTTCCGCGATTGCCTTTCGGCCTGGCAGTGGCTGTGCGGCCACGCGGCGCCGGAAAAGGTGGATCCCGCAGGGCTTTTGCTGTACGGCGAAAGCGCCGGCGGCACTCTGGCCGCGGGGCTCGCCCTTTGGCAGCGGGCGCAAGGCGGCCCGGTGCCGCGCGGCCAGCTGCTGATCTACCCGGCACTGGATGACCGGTGCGGCCAATACCCCTCCGTGCGCAAATACAGCGAGGCGGCCTGGCCGCTGCGCGCAAACCTTGCCATGTGGCGTGATTACCTCAAAAACGGCCCGGACGGCCTGGAGGAGTATCTGGTGCCGCTGCGTGCACAGGTGCCCGGCGGCCTGCCTCCCGCGTATATCGAGCCGCAGGAGATCGACATCCTGCACGATGAGGCGGCCGCCTATGCCGCAAGGCTGCGGCAGGCGGGCAACGAGGTCGAGCTGAATCCGATCGCGGGTTCGTATCACGGGTTTGACGCGGATGTCAAAAACCCTATGGTGCAGCAGGCCGTGCGCCAGCGCATCGCCGCCATGACGCGGTTTTTGAACAACAATGACAGAACAGGAAAGGAATCAAAGCTTCATGACGATTGAACAGCAGGTAAACGCCGCGAACGGCAAGGTCGTTGAGATCCTGACGAAGGGCCGCCCCGTGTGGGTGGATGTGCAGCCCGCGGGCAAGGTGATCCCCGGCATGACGCCGAACACCGTTCTGGTACCCGGCCCGCCTATTGAAACGGCGCGCATCACACCGCCCATCCGCACGTCCATTTGCGGCGCCGTGATGCACGAGGGCCTGGCCAAAAGCCGGGAGCAAGCGTGGGCCATGGTGGAGCGCGGCGAGATCGTCGTGCGCGCCTCGCAGGACCTTAACACAGGCAACGCGGCCTGTATGGTCACCTCGGCCAGTATGCCGGTCATCGTGGTGGAGGACAAAACCTACGGCGGCCGCGGCTACGCGCCCATCCATCCCGGCGCAAACCCCAAGTGCCTGCGCTGGGGCCTGTACGATGAAGAGGTAGAGCGCGACTTGCGCTGGTTCGACAGCGATTACGGCCCGGCCCTCGGCGAAGCGGTGCGCAAGGCAGGCGGGATCGACCTCATCACTATTCTCTCCAAAACGGCGGGCATGGGCGATGAAAACCACAACCGCCAGCCGGCGGCCTCGATGTGCCTTGCCCTTCAGCTGATCCCCTGGCTGCTGGCGCTGGAACATCCGCAGAAAAACCGCATCATCCAGGAAATTGCCGCCAACGACCGCTTCTTCCTGCATGTGATGATGGCGGGGGTGGAGAGCATCACCCAAAGATGCAAAGACGTCCCGCTTTCCACCGTCATGGTGGGCATGGGCGGCAACGGCGTCGAGTTCGGCATTCAGGTGGCGGGCACCGGCAACCGCTGGTACACCACCGCCGCCCCCAAGATCAAGGGCACCTTTCTCAAGCCCTCGTATAAAGAAGAGAATCTGGTCGGCTATCTCGGTGACAGCTGCGTGACCGAGGTCTACGGCCTGGGCGGCATGTCGGCCATTGCCGGCCCGGCGTATATGCGCCTGACCGGCTCCAATTACGCCGAGGCAAAACGCCGCACCGAAAAGGCCCGCGCCGTTTCGCTGGGCGAGCACACATTTGCCCCGGTGCCATGGGAGGATTTTGCGGGCTTCCCGGTGGGCGTGGACGCCCGCAAGGTGGTGGGCTACAACATCCTGCCCGTCAGCCACGGCGGGTCCGCGCTGCGTGCGGGCGGGCAAGGCGGCGCCGGAGCCGCCGAGCTTCCGCTCGCGTGCTTCAAAGCGGCGCTGCGCGGCATCGCCGCTCAGGCGCGCGCGATGGAAGCGGCACAGGGAAAGGGGATGAAACGATGAGCGTTTTTGCAAAAACCGAAAAAGGCCGCTACATGGATTCCCTCGAGACGCTGTTTGCCGCAACCGTCCTGAATGACCGCGACGGCGTGACGACCGGCTATGTGGGCATGGCGACCGACGCCTTTAAGGAAGAGCTCTCCGCCGCAGGGCTTTTGACCGATGAGATCAACGCCTGCACGGCCAGTGACGCCGTCATCGTGGCCGAATGTGACACCAGGACGGCGTTTGAGGCGGCTGTGGCCGAGGTGCTTGCCAATGCCGTCCCGGCCGAGGAAGCCGCGGAGGAGGAAACGTTCGTCAGCATCCGGGCCGCCATAAAAAAGCACCCGGAGGCAAACCTCTGCTCCATCGCCGTACCCGGTGAATACGCGCTTTCTGAAGTGAAAAAGGCGCTGGACCTGGGCCTGCACTGCGTGGTGTTCAGCAACAATGTCCCGCTGGAACAAGAGCGAGAAATGAAGGAGCTGGCGCGCGAAAAAGGCCTGCTCTGCATGGGGCCGGACTGCGGCGTCGCCAACATCGACGGCGCGGCGCTGGTGCTTTCCAGCATCAACAACCGCGGGCCGTTCGGCATCTGCGGCGCGTCCGGCACGGGCATCCAGCACGTGGCCGCCATCCTGCACGAAGCCGGCACCGGCGTCAGCCAGACCCTCGGCACCGGCGGCAACGATTGTAAAGACCCTGTGGGCGGCATCATGATGCTGATGGGCATTGACGCGCTGGAAGCCGACCCGGAAACCGAGTATATCGCGCTGATCACCCGCAAGCCCGGCGAAACCGTGCTGCCCAAGGTGCTTGCGCGGATCAAAACCTGCAAAAAACCCGTGGTCGCCCTGTTTATGGGCTGTGACAAGGAGACGGTAGAAGCCTCGGGCGCCATCTGTGCGGACAGCCTGGACGACTGCGCGCTGAAATGCCTTGCCCTGGTGGGCATCGATTACCCGCTAGCCGGCGAAGCGGAACTGCGGCAACTTGCCGCGAAAGAGGTGAAAAAACTGGCGCCGGGGCAGAAATATCTGCGCGGCATGTACAGCGGCGGCACCTATATGGATGAAGCCGCCCATGCCATGGTGGAGCGGATCGGCCGCATCTATTCAAACTGCCCGCTGGAACCGGAGTGGAAGCTGGCGGATTCGTATGTCAGCATGGAGAACACCTGCATCGACTACGGCGAGGAGGAGTTCACCCTTGGCCGCCCGCATCCGGCCATCGATCCCAGCATCCGCAAACCGGCCATCCTGCGCGAGGCCGCCGACCCCGAGGTCGCCGTGATCACGATGGACTTTATCCTGACCCCGCCGGGCCACATGGACCCCACCGGCTGCGTGCTGGAGGATATAAAAATGGCACAGCAGATGGCGGAGGCCGAGGGCCGGCACCTCATCTTGATCGCCTCGGTGCTGGGCACCACAGCCGATCTGCAGGATATGGCCCTGCAGAAGCGCCAGCTGGAAGATGCCGGCGTGATCGTCTGCCAGTCAAACTATCGCGCCGCGGTGCTGGCCGGTGAGATCATTCGCCAGAAAAGGGAGATGGATGCGCATGGACTGTGATAAAATTTTGGACCTGTTCCGCTCTGAGCTGGTGACGGTGAATGTCGGCCCCAGGCTGTTTGCCACAGCGCTGGAAAAGCAGGGCTACCGCGCGGTCCAGGTGGAGTGGAAGCCTGCGGCGGGCGGCGATAAGGAAATGCAGGAAATTCTTGATCTGCTCGGCGGATTGGATTAAGGAGAGCAAAATGAAAGTATTGGTTTGCAACGCAGGCAGCACCTCGCTGAAATTCAAGCTGTATGAGATGCCGGCCTGTGAGGTCCTGGCCACGGGAAAGGTGGAGCGCGTCGGCTCTGCGGAGGATGCTGTTTTCGGTTACTGCAACTGCGGCACGGGCTGGCAGATAGAGCTGAGCGGGCAGAATATCCCCGATTATCAGGTGGGCATCGAAAAATTTCTCGCCTGCCTGACAAAAGGCGAGGGCGCGGTGCTCTCGGACCTTGCTGAAATCGAGCGCGTGGGCTATAAATCAGTCCTCTCCAAGGGGCACTACGGCGTACATAAAATCGACGAAAGCGTGATGCAGGGCATGCGCGATTTCCTCGCGCTGGCCCCGGTACACAACAGCGCCTACCTGAAAGCCATCGAAACCGTGCAGGCCGTGCTGCCGGATGCAATGCATGTGGGCGTCTTTGAAACGGCCTTCCACCGGGAGCTCCCCCTCGCGCGCAAGCTCTATGGCGTGCCTTACGAGTGGTACGAAAACTACGGCGTGCAGCGGCTGGGCTATCACGGCGCCTCGCACGGCTACATTGCCGATGTGCTGAACGCCGAAAAGAAGGAGTACGGCGCCATCTCCTGCCACCTGGGCGGCAGTTCCTCCATCTGCGCCATCCTCAACGGCAAAAGCGTGGACACCAGCTTCGGCATGAGCCTGGAAACCGGCCTCATCCACGCCAACCGCGTCGGCGATATGGACCCCACCATGGTCTGCTTCCTGAAACAGCAAGGGCTGCCGGAGGAGGAGATCCTGGCGGGCTGCCAGAAAAAGGGCGGCTTGCTGGGCATCTCGGGCGTCAGCAGTGATCTGCGCTATGTGCAACAAGCGGCCGATGCCGGCAATGCGCGCGCCAAGCTGGCGGTGGATGTTTTTGTCAACGGCATCGTGCACTACATCGGCGCGTTTTACCTGGATCTGGACCGCCTGGACTACCTGGTGTTTACGGCGGGCATCGGCGAGCACTCTGACCGCATCCGCGCGATGGTGTGCGAAAAACTGGCGCCGCTGGGCGTAAAACTGGACGGCCAGGCCAACAAAAGCTGCGGCGGCGCGGCGGTGATCTCCGCCCCCGATTCCAGGGTGTGCGTGCGGGTCATCCCGGCCAACGAGGAACTGGGCATTGCGCGGCGTACCTTTGAACTGGCGTGACCGCGAAAACCAGAAGACGAAAACACTTTATAAACGGAAAGAAGGATCTTAAAGGATGAAAATCGGATTGATCGGACTGGGGATCATGGGCAAGCCCATGGCGAAAAACATGCTGA